>CAVAJA010000287.1:0-16836 GCA_963588615.1 Lachnospiraceae bacterium
GCGGAGGAGCCGGTGAAAATATGACCGGGGGCCCTGCTCTTCCGCTGCCGGTTGATCTCCCGAACTTTCTGGACAACCTCAAAAAGCCTTGCGCGCCCGGGAATTCCGTAAGCCTTCAGAGAAGGCGAGACAGCAAGGCAGATGGTTTTCTCCGTGCGGCTGGCATCCGCCACGACAAGATTCGTAGAGAGAGGATCCAAACCGCGGTCTACACATTCGGAGGAAGCGTAGAAAGATTTTAAGTCAATGGCAATGTAGGTTCTGTCCGACATACCATTAGGATACCAGAACATACGTTCCTGCGCAACTTTTCATAAACCGTCTGCAGCCTGACATGTGAGGTATAATGTTCCTGCAGGTTCACTGAGAGTTCAGTGCGATTGAGAAGATGGTGCGTTCGAAAAATCGGGAGGAGAAAATGTCAGCAGCACAGATAAAGGACACGCTGAAGGTGTGCATAGAGAGCGCAGTGGAAAGAAGAGAATTGGCCGGATGTACGTTCTGCCTGATTCGTGACGGCAGGGAGGAGCTGTACCTGGAGACCGGTTATGCCAATATTGAAGAAAAGCAGCCCATTCGCAGGGACAGCATTTACCGCATGTACTCCATGTCGAAGCCGGTGACCGCAGCTGCCGTTATGAAGCTGGCAGAGGATGGTCATCTGGATCTTCAGGATCCGGTGTCGCGGTTTCTTCCTTCCTTTGGAAATCAAAGCTATGAGGACGAGGATAAAACGCTGCGCCCGGTGGCACATGAGAATACCATGACGGTGCGGCACCTTATGAATATGACGTCCGGGTTGTGCTACCCGAACCTGTTTTCGAAGGCGGGTCAGGCAACAACCGCAGTTTATGCGGAGCAGATTCAGCGTCTTGATACAGAAAATCAGATGACAACGAGGGAGTTTGCGGAGCGCATCGGCGAATGCCCCCTGCTGTTCCGTCCGGGAAAGGGATGGAATTATGGCGTTTCGGCCGATATTCTGGGTGCAGTCGTTGAAATCGTCACAGGAATGAGCTTTGGAGAATATCTGAGGGAGGCAATTCTGGATCCCACCGGCATGGAGGATACCGATTTCTATGTGCCGGATGAGAAAAAGGATCGATTGATTACAGCCTATATGAACCGCGGCGATAAGGCGGGCGCAGAGCTTGAACCCTATACCGGCAACAATCTGGGCATCCGCAATGACGGCGGCCGCAATGCGTTTGAATCCGGCGGAGCAGGCCTGTTCTCTACACTGGATGATTACCGCAGATTTACCGGAATGCTGATGAACGGCGGGATTGCGGAGAACGGAAAGCAGATTCTGCGTCCGGGGACAGTGCGCTATCTGACGGGAGGAAAGCTCTCGGGAGAACAGCAGTTGTGGTTCGACAGATGGAACGGTTTGGAAGGGCACAGCTACGGCAATCTGAATCGTGTGATGATCGATCCGCAATGCGCAGCGACCATCGGCCATAAGGGCGAATACGGATGGGATGGCTGGCTCGGAGTTTATTTTTCCAATGATCCGCAGGCACACCAGACGATTCTGCTGATGCTGAATCAGAAGGATTACGGAACCGGCCGTCTTACCAGAGAGATTCGGAATATCGTGAATTCGGATACGTTTTAAAACCGCTGCAGCAATTCAGCAGAGGACAAATTCCCGTTTGCAGCAGCGTCAATAAGGGCAATGTGATTCCGGAAAGAAAATATTTGGAGGTAATCGGCGTTGTATCCTGCGTCTTTAACGGCATTCAGAATGTAAAACTGGTATGCCTCGAGAAATACTCCGGATAGACGATCCGCCTGACTGCTGCGGATATTTCCTTAACCACGCCGCACATTTTCATGAAAAAACTGCGAAAATATCGAATCTGTTCAGAACCCGCTGACTGTGCCGTATGTGCACAGCCAGCTTTTTTGTTGCTCAAATCAGAAGAGAAGGATTGATGGAGAGCGGTCAGGGTCGACTGTTTAACATAAGCTTTACAAAGGATTTGCCGGAACGAGGCGGAAACCGCGGGAATGTCCTGCTAAGCTTAGGTGAAATTGAGTGCATGGTTTTAACATGCATATTACTGAAAAAACATTGGGTTGTTTTGCTCATAGAATAGGGCGGCCGGGAAGGAGCAGAAAATATGTTGGAGCTGAATCACATTCAGAAGGCGTTTGATGGAACTCCTGTATTAAAGGATATTTCCATTCAGGTAGAAGACGGGGAGATTGTTTCGATTCTGGGTCCTTCCGGCTGCGGGAAGACGACTCTGCTGAATCTGATTCTGGGAATTGTCCGCGCTGATGACGGAACCATCCTTTGCGACGGAGAGGATCTGACCAATGCTCCCATGGAGAAGAGGGGGTTCAATATCGTATTTCAGGATTATGCGCTGTTCCCCAATCTGAATGTTTCACAGAACATTACCTACGGTTTGAAAAATAAGCCGAACATCTCGACGCCCCAGGAGGTGGAGGATCTGATTTCTCTTCTGGAGCTGAAGGAGCATCTGAACAAGAGAGTAGACCAGCTTTCCGGCGGACAGAAGCAGCGCGTGGCGCTTGCCAGAACCATGGTGATGAAGCCCAGGATTCTGCTGCTGGATGAGCCTCTTTCCGCTCTGGACGGCGTCATCAAGGAATCCATCAAGGACCGCATCAAGACGATTGCAAGAGAGTATCATCTGACGACCATTATTGTCACGCACGATCCGGAGGAGGCACTGACCCTTTCTGATAAGGTCCTGATTATCAATCAGGGCAGAATTGCACAGTACGGCAGACCGGCGGATATCATTCAGAAGCCGGCGGATGAGTTTGTGGAGAAATTCATCCTGAATCAGCTTGAGATTAAGCGGAACAACATTTTCGCTCTCTTTGGCGAGAGGGCAGTAGGATTGGCGGGTTGATGAATCATGCTGCGTAAAAATCGTGAGCTGAAGCTCATATTCCTTATTGTCGCTGTGTTTTTTGCGGCATTTCTGGCTGTTCCCGCGGTGAAATTATTCGTGAAATCCTTCTGGGGAGACGAGGGACTCACCTCTTCCTTCTATACCGCGGTATTCACGACGAAGAACTTCACAAAGGCACTGGGAAACAGCTTTCTGGTTTCCATCTGCGCGGCAGCGCTGGCGGTTGCCGTCGCCTTTGTCTTTGCATACTGCATCTATTACACCAGACTGCCGAAGGGGATGAAACGACTGCTGCAGATTATGGCGACGCTGCCGATGTATCTGCCTACCATCACGTATGGTTTTGCTATCATCTATTCTTTCGGAAAGCAGGGGTTGATCACACGGCTTTTGGGACATCAGCTGTTCAATATCTACGGCTTCGGAGGACTGCTGGTCGGCTACGTCATCTACACTACGCCGGTAGCATTTCTCCTGATCTGCAACACCATGGAATATGTGGATAAGAAAACGCTGGTGGTGTCCAAGGCAATGGGTGACAACGCATTGTCCACCTTTTGGATTGCCGTGCTGCGCCCTCTTCTGGGCACACTGGCAGGGGCTTTGATTCAGGCGTTCTTCCTGTGCTTCACGGACTTCGGAATTCCTGCCTCGGTAGGAGGCAAATTCGATGTGATTGCCACAGTGCTGTACAACCAGATGCTGGGCGGAGTGCCGGATTTCAACCGTGGGGCCGTGGTGGCTGTGGTGATGCTGCTGCCTTCGGTTCTAAGCATTGTGCTCCTTCATTGGCTGGAGCGATACAACATTCGTTATGACAGAATCAGCCGTGCCGAGTTGGAGTCCAGCTCCGCAAGGGATGCTGCCTGGGGAATATCCGGCGGGGGGCTGGCGCTTGTGATCGCCTCGTTTTTCGTGGTGCTGTTCATCGTTCCGCTGGTGAAAAGCTGGCCGTATCAGACGCAGTTCACGCTGGAGCATTTTCAGATGGTTTTCGGGGACAGTGAGCTGCAGACAATCTACTGGCATTCTTTGAAGATGACGCTTCTGACGGCTGCCTTCGGCACACTGATTGCCTACGGCGCAGCGCTGATCACAGCCCGCAGTACACTGCCGAAGCCTGTGAAACAGACGGTGGATGCCATTGCTCTGATTACCAGCACAATTCCCGGCATGGTTCTGGGTCTTGCGTATCTGTTCACCTTTACAGGAACTTCACTGCAGAACACGATGATGCTGATGGTGCTGTGCAATATTGTGCATTATTTTTCCACACCTTATCTGATGATGAAAAACTCCCTCTCCAAGATGAATGCCGGATGGGAGACCACGGCGATGCTCATGGGGGACAACTGGTTTAAGACCATCCTGCGCGTGGTGACACCCAATGCGGCGGCCAGTCTCATCGAGGTGTTCAGCTATTATTTTATCAACGGCATGGTGACCATCAGTGCATTGATCTTCTTGGCAGGAGCCAAAACCATGATTCTGACCACCAAGATCAAACAGCTTCAGTATGTGAACAAATATGATGAGGTGTTCGTTTTGTCCCTGCTGATCCTGTTCACCAATTTAGCTGCAAGGGCCGTATTCAATCGGCTTGCAAATAGATGCAGAACGGCGTAGAGCCGGAGGTCGCGCTGCTGTGTGACATTTTCCTGCAGATCGGTCGCAGGGAGATCTTGTTACAGGGAGATGCGATTGTTACAAGAGGAGAATGAAAAAGGAGAGAAAATCATGAATCGTAAAAAGGCAGCAGCATTAATCCTTGCGATGGCAGTGACCGCAGCGTTTACGGCGGGGTGCAGCACGTCCGGGAGCACAGCGGATACATCGGCAGCGGAAGCCACAGAGGCAGCAGGAAGTGAAGAGACCGCCGATGCAGAGAATGCGACAGCATCCGGTGATGCCGAGCAGGTGATCATCTATTCCAATGCAGACGATGAGGCCATCACGGCGATGACCAATGCACTGAACAGCAACGGCTATGAGGGTCAGTATGTGTTCCAGACCTTTGGTACCTCTGAGCTGGGAGGAAAGCTTCTGGCAGAAGGAACCAATCTGGAAGCGGACATGATCACCATGAGCACCTTCTATGTGAAGAGCGCACAGGAGCAGAACAATATGTTCCTGCCTTTGACCTTTGAGGTGAATACCCTGACGGAGGTCCCGGATTACACTGCTCCCATCACTTCTCAGGAAGGGGCCATCATCATCAACACAGAGCTTCTGGAGGAGAACAACCTGCCGATGCCCACCTGCCTGAAGGATCTGGCAGATCCGGTATATTCCGGTTATCTGGCAGTTACCGATGTACAGTCTTCTTCTACAGCATGGCTTCTGATGCAGGCACTCATTTCGGAATACGGGGAGGATGGAGCGCAGACCGTTCTGCACGATATTTATTCCAATGCAGGCGATCATATTGAGTCCTCGGGATCCGCACCTCTGAAGCTGTGTGAGGCAGGTGAGGTTGCCGTCGGCTTCGGCCTTCGGCATCAGGCGGTAGCAGCCAAGGCAGAGGGACTTCCCATTGATTACGTGGATCCTACCGAGGGAAACTTCTCACTGACCGAGTCCGTGGCCGTGCTCGACAAGGGTGACGACACCAATCCGCTGGCAATGGAAATGGCAGAGTGCATCATTGAAAACGGCCGCGCCGAGCTGCTGGAGTACTATCCGAATGCACTTTATGAAGGAGAGAGCTCTGACAGTGAGAACAAGTCTGCTTATCCGAAGACGTTCCCGGAAGATCTGACGTTCGAGCTGTACGAGCACCACGTGGAGATCTCTGAGGCTGCAAAGCCCTGAGAAAAGCCGTGATTCAGAAATGAATGCGGAGTCGTAAGTGCATCTTGTCAGGTTTGTAATCAACACAGAATATTCTGATGCGGAGAATTCGAGACGGCTGGGCGAAAAATGAACGGAGTCTTGAATTCTCATGACTGTATATGAGAGGAAAATTTCAAAATGAATCATTCGTATAAGCTACTTACTCCGGGCCCTCTGACCACCACAGATACGGTGAAGGAGGTCATGCTCTTCGATCACTGCACCTGGGATGATGATTATAAGCAGATTACGCAGTGGATTCGCACACAGCTCCTGGAGCTGGCGCAGGTTTCTGCGCCGGAATATACGGCAGTGCTCATGCAGGGCAGCGGCTCCTTCGGCGTAGAGTCTGTGCTGACCAGTGTCATCGGAAAAGAGGATAAGCTCCTCATTGCAGCCAACGGAGCCTATGGACTGCGCATGGCTGAAATCTGCCGTCATGCCGGAATTGAGTTCACACTCTATCAGCAGGATTTCGACAAGCGTCCGGATCCGGCAGTCATCGCTGACTATCTGGAGAAGGATCCGGCAATTACTCATGTTTCCATGGTTCACGGAGAGACGACCAGCGGGATTCTGAATGATATCGAGGCTGTGGGCAAGGTCGTAAAGGGAGCAGGCAAGATTTTTATTGTAGATGCGATGTCTACCTTCGGCGGAATGGAAATTCCGATGAAGGAGCTGGGAATTGATTTCATGATTTCCAGTGCTAACAAGTGCATTCAGGGTGTCCCTGGTTTCTCCTTTATCCTGGCAAAGAGGGCAGAACTGGAAGCCGGTAAGGGAAAAGCTCGCTCCCTTGCACTGGATCTGTATGATCAGTGGAAAACAATGGAGGTTGACGGCAAGTGGCGTTTCACTTCGCCTACCCACGTTGTCCTTGCATTTGCACAGGCGCTGAGGGAACTGAAGGAAGAAGGCGGCATTCCGGCGCGGAACGCGAGATATCAAGAAAATCAGAAACTGCTGACCAGCAATTTTGCAGAGTTGGGATTCAGGCCGTATCTGGATCCCAAGGTGCAGGGACCGATCATCACAACCTTCTACTATCCGGAAGGTGCAAAGTTTACCTTCCAGGAAATGTATCAGTATGTGAAGGAAAACGGTTATGTACTGTATCCCGGCAAGGTGATGGAGGCTGAGACCTTCCGCGTGGGCAACATCGGAGAGATCTATCCGGAGGATATTGAAAAGCTTTGCGGCATTATGAAGGCTTTTCTGAAGGAGGAAAAGGCATGAAGACAAAGCTGGTGATTCTGGATTGGGCAGGAACAACGGTGGACTACGGTTCCTTTGCACCGGTGAATGCGTTTTCCATTGCATTCGGAAAATTTGGGATGACTCCGACCGTGGATGAAATCCGCGCACCCATGGGAAAGCTGAAAAGAGATCACATTCGGACAATGCTGGAGATGCCGCGCCTCCGGGAGCAATGGGAAAACGTGCAGGGCGGTGTGCCGGATCAGGAAGCGGTAGAGAAAATCTACAGCGTATTCGAAGCTTCGCTTCTGGAAAGCCTTGAGCAGTATGCCTGCCCGAAGCCCGGTGTGACGAAAGCTGCAGCACAGCTGCGGAACATGGGAATTTCAATCGGGTCAACGACAGGGTATACGGATAAAATGATGGCAGTTGTGGTTCCGAAGGCGGCAGAACAGGGCTATGCACCGGATTACTGGGTCAGTCCTGACAGCGTGCAGGGAATGGGACGGCCGTATCCTTACATGATTTTCAACAACATGGCACATTTTGGCATTCCTTCTGTAGAAAACGTGATTAAGGTAGGCGACACGGTGGCAGATGTTCAGGAAGGAAAGGCAGCAGGTGTGTGTTCGCTGGGAATTCTGGAGGGAAGTTCTGTCATGGGCTTTACCCAGGAGGAATATGAAACACTTTCCCGTGAAGAGAAAGAGGCGGCAAAGAAAAAAGCCCGGGAGATCTTCATGAATGCAGGAGCGGATGACGTGCTGGATTCGCTGTCACAGCTGCCTCTGTGGATCGAGGGAAGCGAGGAAAACGAAGGATAAGGGATAAGCAAAGAAGATGCTCTCACGCATGCCTGCGGGAGCTTTCGCCTGTTCGAATCTGACAAAAGAATTTACGGATTCGTGATGTGCCTGCCTGCTGTATAATGATGATTCCGGATGTATACAGCAAAAGGACAGGAAGGGCAGAGAGCATGAGGGAGCCTTCGGCAAAATATCGATATTATCATCTCCCGCCGGAGATGGGAGCCTTTGCCTTTGTCGGTGAAGGCTGGGGCTATGGGCCTGCAGAACCATCCGAAAGACATTTTCACAACTGCGTGGAAATCGGGATCTGTCGAAGCGGGGAAGTGACGGAAATCGGAAAGGAGCGGGGAAAAGTCATTCAGGCAGGAGATGTGTGTGTATTCCCTGCACTGTGCAGTCACCAGCTGGAAGCGAAAAAGAAAAGGAGTGACTGGCAGTGGATTATGGCGGACCCGGAGGCCGTTTTCTGGGGAACCGGGTCGGAGTTCCAGAAAATTTATGAGCGGATTGAGCTTTTTCGGGATGGTATGGTCATACGGGCAGCAGATCATCCGGCGGTCGGAAAGACGGCAGAACTTCTGGTAAAGCTGTTTACAGAAAAGGCACAGCAGCGGCGAATGCTGAAGGACCTGCTGATTGCTTTTTTCTGTGAATATGCAGATCTTTATCAGAAGAGAACGAACATGGAGGGCTCTTATCCCAAGGAGGAGTCGATCCTTTGGCCTGCGCTTGAGAGAATTCGGAGAGATTACGGAGCAGAGCTTTCTGTCCCGCAGCTTGCGGCGGAGTGCCATCTCTCAGAGCCGCAGTTCCGCAGAGTTTTTGAGCAGGTGACCGGGTTCAGTCCGAAACGATATATCAATATTGTTCGGATCGATCGAGCATGCCGGAATCTGGCGGAGCAGAAGGGGGACATTCGGGGGATCGCGGAACGCTGCGGATTTCCCACACTCTCGACATTTAACCGGCAGTTCCAGCAGCAGATGCAGGATACGCCAAGACATTGGAAAGAGGTCTGCAGGAGAAAAAACTGTATTTCTGTCACCTCTCTGGAGGAAGGAAATCTTTACGGAATTTTCTGAAATTAAGATAAATTAATTGTAAAATGATCGAAAATGCACAGTATGTTTCCGAAAAACGGGAGCGTGCTGTGCATTTTTCCTATAAGATGGGAGACAATTCCTCGGGACGATAGGGCTGACGAATGAGAGAATTTTCATTGTAGGAAACGAAGCTGCTCCTCCATTGAGAGGGCTGCTGGCGGTACTGCGCCTGGAAGGCTTTCTGAAAGGCAGAGAGTGAGGAGAAGCCGCTCTGCAGAGCAACATCAATAACCGGAAGATGGGTCTGCAAAAGAAGCGTGCAGGAATCATCCAGCCGAAGCCGCTGCACATATTCACGGATGCTGGTGTGCATCAGAGCGGAAAACGCCGTGCGCAGCTGCCGGGAGGACAAGCCGCAGCCGGAGGCAAGAGCCTCGATATTCAGCGGCTCCAGATAGTGGCCGTTGATCTCCTGCAGGGCATGGAGAACAGCGGGAGCTGCAGTTTCATCAATGGAAGGAGTCTCTCCTGCGGATTTAGCAAGGCAGATTGTAAGCGCATCGAGCAGGCTCAGGACGGCAGCAGGACAGAGCCGGTTTTCTGCCTTCTCGTTTGTCTCAGAGTGGGAAACTGCTCCGGTGAAGAGAATTTCCAGGAGTTCTCGGATGGTGTCGGAAGAGGGACTCCCCGGGATCGGGCAGTCTTTCCAGGAGAGCAGGCCGGCAGGTGAAACAGCGGAAGGAATGCTGGGATAAAGACTTTGTCGGACAGACTCCGGGGAGTAGTAGAGATAGTCAACCGGATTGACGTCGGAATTCAGGCCATTCGTTTTTCTGAGCGAGGATGCCGGAGGTTCACAGCAGCCTGACACGGAATCGGTGTCATTCCGAAAGAGGCAATCCTCTTTCGGAAGATGCATGGTGGCATGCATGATGTAAGGCGGTATGACGAAACAGGAACCCGGATGCAGGAGAAACTGCTTGCCGTTGACGAGAAGGCAGCTTCCTTCCGCACGGCAGAGTCCGATCTCCACCGCATCATGAAAGTGGATGGTCTCCCGGAGAGGAGAACGGCGCACGGTGCCGGACTCGTGCCGGAATACAAGGTAAGGCCGCGTGGTACAGAGACGGTATTCCCTGCAGCAGGAATTGGAAACAACGTTCGAAGATTCTTTCATAATTTCTCCGGATGATGGATTTCATCATTGACTTCCGCACCGGCGGAAAATATAATACAGAAACCACACATATCCTATCTGGGCAGTATGAAAAGGCAGAAGGCCAATCATCGCGGCTATTGTAGCACGGCCGCAGCGGGAGGACAAAGGGGGACAGAATGAACAAAAGAGAACTTGTAGAGGCATTTTTTCACAATGAGGAGGTTGATCACGTTCCGGTAGGTCTGTGGCAGCATTTTTCTGCACCGAATGACCACGGAAAGGCCTATGTGGATGCACAGATGGATTACTACAGAAAGACAGATCTGGATTTCGTCAAAATTTCAATGGATGGTTATTTTGGCTTTCCGAACCCGATTCTGAAGGATATCGAGCATGCGGAGACACTGCTGCAGATAAAACCCCTCGACAGGAATCATCCGTGGATTCAGGAACAGATCCAGCGGGCGGCAGACATTGTTCATGAGGTGAAGGGTGAGTGCATGACATTTTATACGATGTTCTGTCCGCTCTCCTATCTGCGGCTTGAGGTCGGCTGGGATAAGATGATGCAGCTGATGCGTGAGAATCCGGAGGCAATGAAGCATGCCTGCGATGTCATTGCAGAGGACATTCAATACCTGGCCAAGGGAATTCTGGATGCCGGCGTTGACGGAATCTTTTATTCCGTACAGAATGCGGAGGTGACGAGGTTCACCTATGAAGAATATCGAAGCTGGGTGACGCCGTCAGACCGGAAGGTACTGGATTACATCAACACCTTGAGCGAATATAACGTGCTCCACTGCTGCGGCTGGGAGCCGGTACACAACCGGCTGGAGGATTGGAAGGATTATCCTTCGGGCGCAGTCAACTGGGCGGTTTATACAGACGATCTCCCCATTGCGAAGGCAAGGGAATTTTTCCATCGTCCGGTTTGGGGAGGTTTTGACAACGGATCGGAAGGAATTCTGAATCGTGGCACGAAGGAAGAGATTCAGGCGGAGACGAGGAAACTGATTGCGGAAGGCGGCAAGAGAGGATACATGATCGGACCGGACTGCAGCCTTTGCCCGGAGACGCCGATCGAACATATTCAGTGGGTGGTAGAGCAATCCCGGCAGATGTGAGCGATGAATGAACGGCAGAAAGAAAATCTTCAGAATAAAATCAGAGAATGGATTGATGCGCACAGGGAAGAGCTGATTCATGACCTGAAGGAGCTGATTTCGATTCCGAGTGTATCCGTTCCGCAGGAAAATTCAGAGGAACCCTACGGACATGCCTGCAGACAGGCACTGGAATACATGACGGCGAAGGGCGAATCGATCGGATTGAAGGCGGTCGGCAAAGACGCAGGCTGTGTTCAGCTCCTGTGGGAAGGCAGGGATGGAAAGGAACATCCCTCACTCGGGATCTGGGCTCATCTGGATGTTGTCCCGGCGGGCGACGGCTGGCATTATTCTCCCTTTGCAGCGACGGAGCACGATGGATATCTTGTCGGACGCGGATGCGGAGACGATAAGGGTCCGGCCATCGGTATTCTGTATGCGGTTCGATGCCTGAAGGAACTGGGAGTGCAGCTGTCCTATCCGGTGATGCTGGGATATGGAACGAGCGAAGAGAACGGCATGCATGCGCTCGAGGCCTGGCTGCAGAGCCATAAGCCGCCGGACTACAATCTGGTTGCAGACTGCGGTTTTCCGGTCTGTTATGCGGAAATGGGAAGTCTGCAGGTGAGGTTTCGCACACCGAGGAAGGATTCCGACGGCTGGCTGCAGGCCGGCGATGTGGTGAACATGATTCCCTCTTTGGCAAGATGGGAATGCGGCGAAACGAGTCTGGAAGCATCCGGGAGATCGGCCCACGTGGCAGCACCGGGAATGAGTGTGAATGCGCTGCATGAGCTGGCCGTCAAGGTGCTGGAAAGCGGGAAAACGGGAAGCGTGAGCAATCTGTGGGAGTTTGCGGAGCGGATGACCAGAGACGGCTACGGGAGAGCCGCCGGGATTGCCTGCCGGGACGATCTGTCCGGTCCCTTGGTGGGTCAGGTGACGCTTGCAAGGACAACGAAGGATTGTTTTGTACTGGAGGCAGATTACCGATATCCTGTATTTTCCAGAGAAAAGATTTCCGACGGAGAGGATCTGATTCCCCGGCTGCAGGAAACGGCAGAAGCGTACGGCATGGAGATGGAAGTGGCTGCCAATTCGCTCCCTGCCTATTGTCCCAAGGAGAGTACTCTGGTGAAGGAACTGATGCGCTGTTATCACGAGCTGACCGATTCCGATACGGAGCCCTTCGTGATGAGCGGAGGTACCTATGCAAAAATTCTGCCGAATGCGGTGACGTACGGCGGAACCATCGAGCACAAGAAAATATATCGGGAGGATGGCTGGCCGGACGGTGTGGGAGATTATCATCAGAGCGATGAATCCCTGCGGCTGGAGGAACTTCTGGAGGCAGTGTACATCTGGAGCGCCACATTGGCGGATCTGGAGCTGGCGTGAAGGTAAACTGGAGGGGAAACCCGACAGGAAACCGATAAAGGGAAGAGGACAGATACAAGGTACAGACAGCATGGAACAGACATCAGAGATCTGTCCTTTTCCTGTATATCAACATAAAGGAGGAGAACGAAAATGAAAAAGAAACTATTAGCAGCGCTGCTGGCCTGCACCATGGTCGCGGGTGTGACTGCCTGTGGAAGCGGGAGCGGTTCGTCATCGGCCGATACTTCATCGGATGCCGAGGCGGCACAGCAGACCGAGTCTTCCGACAGCGGAGAGAAGGTGAAGCTGGTTTATTACGGCTGGACGGATGAGCAGTCGTATCTGGACCCGCTTTTTGAGGAGTTCAACGCCCAGAGCACCGATGCGGAGATCGTAGGTCAGTACTGCGCAGTCGATGAATACGAGGAGGTAGTTACCTCTGCTATGGCAGCACAGACATCGATTGATGTCGTCGCCATCAATGGCCTTGGATCCATGAATAACTATCAGGAAAAGGGCTATCTGATGGATATGAGCGAGTATGCGGACGCTGCAGGCTTTGATCCTGCTGAGGTCTACGGCGACATGTACTCCGGCGCGAACGCAGACGGGATGTACGGACTTCCTTATCGCCAGGCTGTGTGGCTCATGTTCTATAACAAGACCATGCTGGATGAGCTGGGAATTGAGATTCAGACCGATCACTCCTATACCTGGGAGGAATATCGGACGCTTTGCCAGGAGGTCGAGGACGGACTCAAGGCGGAAGGCAAGGACATCGAATCAGATCCGAACACAGGCTGCTATGCAGGACTTGTCGGCATGAATAAATATGTGACGCCGGCACAGAAGGGAATCCGTCTGGATGACGAGGATACCTCGGCAATCGAGGAGTTCTGGACCCTGTGGGATAATCTCCAGAAGGACGGAACACATCTTCCCTATGCGGAGAAGCTTGAATACAGCACGAACGTAGGCTCTGTTTACTGGGTAGCGGGGCGTGTCTGCTTCTTCCAGAATGCTACCTGGGGAATTGCAAACTACAACAGCAAGGTGGCATCCGGCGAGATGCCCTTCGAATACGGCATCATGCAGTATCCGGTTCCGGAAGGCGTGGAGGACAACACCAATCTGACACAGCCGAACTTCTTCGGTATTCCGGTAACTTCCCAGCATCCGGAGCAGGCGTATGAGTTCATTCAGTGGGCGTGCACGAAGGAAGGTGCAATGAAGCTGGCAGAGCAGTCGGTTCTCCCGGCCTATCCGGACGATGAGGTTTCGGCAAAGTATGCAGAGATGACCGAGCAGAAGGATGACGTGCTGCAGAGAATGATCACCTCGAAGAACAATCGTCTGAGCGACCTTTGCTTTGAGAATTTCACAGAGGTACAGTCCGCTTATGAGGAACAGATGGAGAGCTTCCTGTGCGGCAACGAGTCGCTGGAGGATGCCCTGAACAATTTCGTGACGAAGAGGGCAGACATTCTCGGCACCAACTAAGAAGGAAAAAACAGCAGTGCCGCATATGTGTGTCAGCCGCACATTGAAAAAATGATGTTTAGATGATCTGTTCATATCCCTGCCGATGTTGGTGGATATCGGCAGGGGTATGTTATTTTTCAGCGGAGGGCGAAGGGACGAAGGATTGGCCCAAACCTGTCCGCAGCAGGAGGTATTTCATGAGAGGCAGTCGCGGAACAAGTCAGAAGAAGCCGCTGAATGCGCTGCAGAAGCGGGAAGAAGTGACAGGATACCTGTTTTTGATTCCAAGCTTTATCGGGTTCCTGGTATTCATCCTGATCCCCTGCGTCTGGGGATTGCTGCTGGCATTCACGGATTATGACGGCTTCAAGAAGATGAATTTCATCGGACTTAAGAATTTCATCAATCTTTTTCAGGACAATTATTTTTATCTGTCCCTGAAAAACAATATTTTCTACATGTTCTTCAGTGTATTGTTCACACTTCTCTTCGGATTGATTCTGGCCGTTCTGGTGAACCAGAAGGTGCGGGGAAGCTCGGTGTTCAAGACCATTCTGTTCTTTCCGCAGCTGACCAGCTCCATTGCATTCGGCATGATTTTCGCTCTGCTGTTCACGACGAGGGGTCCGATCAACAACACGCTGCGGCTGCTCGGAATGGTGAATCCGCCGCAGTGGCTGACAGATTCCTCGATGGTCATGATCACCATCACAATTACGGCAATCATCAAGAATACCGGGTATTACATGGTCATGTTCCTCGCAGGACTGACCTCTGTTCCGGATGACCTGTACGAGGCAGCATCACTGGACGGCGCAAACGGCCTGCAGAAATTCCAATATGTTACCTGGCCGATGATCACGCCGACCGTATTCATGTGCACGATCCTGTGCATCATCAATTCCTTCAAGGTATTCGATCTGGTCAGTCAGATGACAAACGGCGGGCCTGCGAATTCCTCCAACGTGCTGGTGTTCCGAATCTACACAGAGGCCTTCAAGTTCGGAAAGTTCGGATATGCTTCCGCTTACGGTGTTGTCTTGTTCCTGATCGTACTGGCGATTACTCTGCTGCAGTTCTGGGGTCAGAAGAAATGGGTTTATGAATGAGGAGGCAGGAGATGAACGGAACAATTGAGAAAACAAGGAGTGCTGCGGCGAACAGGCGCATCACAGGTGCGGTGATTTTTGTGATCCTGCTGGTGTGCTCACTGGTTGCGCTGTTTCCGTTTGCGTGGATGATTTCGTCCTCATTGAAGAATACGACAGAGGTGTTCTACTATCCGATTCAGTGGATTCCGAAGGTGATCCGCTGGAGCAATTATGCGGACGTATTCCAGAAATTCAAGTTCGCGAGATATTTCGGCAATACCTTTGCCGTTGCACTGATGGTGACGGTGGGAACCCTTTTCGTCAGCATTCTGGCATCGTATTCCTTTGCCAAGCTCAGATTCAGAGGGAACAATTTCCTTTTCATGATTTACCTTTCCACCATGATGATTCCGTGGCAGGTTTACATGATTCCGCAGTATCTGATGGTTTCCCGGATGGGACTGGTGGATACACACCTGGGACTGGCATTTACGAGCATGTTCACGCCCTTCGGCGTTTTCCTGCTGCGGCAGTTTTTCCGCGGAATTCCGATGGATTACACGGAAGCGGCGCGGATTGACGGCGCCTCCCACTGGAGAATCTGCTGGAATGTCATCGTGCCGATGTCAAGACCGGCAATTGTGACGTTGATCCTGCTGACCTTCATGAGCGCATGGAATGACTACCTTGCGCCGCTGATCTATCTGAAGACAGAAAGTGTCAGAACGCTGCAGATCGCACTCCATTACTTCCAGGGCGAAAATGAGACCGACTGGGCCCTCCTGATGGCGGGTGCAACGCTGTCCATGGTACCGGTGCTGATCCTGTATATTTTCGCTCAGAAGCAGCTGATCGAAGGAATGGCCAGTGCCGGAGGATTAAAGGGATGATCCTGGAAGAGGAGATAATTTCAGCGGAAGGAGATGCGCAGATTCGAAAAGAGCGGCGTGCGCTGTGCAGGAAGAGAATGATGGAAGAGGATCTCGATGAGCTCCTGATCTGCGACCCGGACAGCATCTGGTATCTGACAGGAATCGATGTCAATCCCATGGAACGCATGATGGTGCTGCAGCTCTTTGCCGAAGGGACAAAGGCACCTTTGATTTATCTGAATCGGCTTTTTGCCGTGGATGAGCCGGCAATTGCGGGAGAAGGCATCCGGATCGAGTGGTATACGGACAATGATTCTCCGGGAGAGCTGCTGGCGGATCGCGTGGAAGGGGTCCGCATCGGGCTGGACAAGAATCTTGCCGCCCGCTTTCTGGTGCCGATTCTTACAGGGCGGACCGGAATACAGCCGGTGATCGCATCCTTCGTTGTGGATGAGCTGCGGGCCGTCAAGGGCGTGCAGGAACAGGATTATGTGCGGACGGCCTCGCGGTACGCAGATGAAACGCTGGCAGAGACGGCGGGATGGATCCGGATCGGGATGACGGAGCGGCAGATTTCGGATCATCTGGTGGAATCCTTCCGGGGAAAGGGAGCAGTCTGCGGCAATGAGTTCATTGTTTCCTTCAGTGAAAACGGAGCAGATGCGCATCATCTGCCGGGCAGCAGGAGGCTTGAGGAAGGAGATACGATTCTGATCGATACCGGCTGCCGATATCGCCGTTATTGGTCGGACACGAGCAGAACGCTCTGGTGCGGTGAGCTCACAGAGCACAGAAGAGAGCTGTATGAGCTCGTAAAGGCCGCAAATGAGGCGGCGGAGGCAGCAGTCCGGCCGGGGATTGCTCTGTCGGAGCTTGACCGCATCGCAAGACAGATGATTGCAGATGCAGGATACGGGGAGTATTTCAACCATCGGCTGGGACATTTTATCGGACAGGAAGGACAT
>CAVAJA010000288.1:0-6310 GCA_963588615.1 Lachnospiraceae bacterium
GGATATTCCCTCGTGGTGAAGAGCAGTCCGTCGTGCTCTGCCTTCACCTCACACAGCTCCTTCCCCTCCAGCGGATCCACCAGAGTCCCCAGCCGCATCCCGGCCTGTACGTGGGAACCGACCTCCCGCTCCTTGATGAAAATGCCGGAGACCGGAGCATTTAGAAAATCCACCCCATCCGGCTGATTGCACACCAAGGGCTTTCTTACCTCGCAGTCCTCTCCCTTCCAGATTCCCATTCTCTTCATGGTATGCAGGATGCCGTCTGTGAGCTGAACACCGTACTCTTTGGTAATCCTCATTCCGACCCCCATCTCAACCACAAGGGTCGGCGTATTGCGGCTGTTGAGGCTGTATGCCAGCGTTGACTCCAGCACGGTAGAGTTCTGATGCACCCAGATGAAATCCACGTTCATCGATGCCGCATAGGGCAAAAGCTGTTTTTCATGCAGCTCATTGATGCGAATCTGCGGCAGCTCTGTCAGAAAGATATTGCTGGCATGGATATCCACGACCAGATCCGATCCCTGAAGATCTGCCAGAATCTCATCAGCGATGTGCTCATTCATATCGCCGTCCTCGGAGCCGGGGAAAATGCGGTTCATATCAAGATCAAAGCCGGGCAGTCCGCGCATAATGGTATCAATGCCCAGAGGATTCATGGCAGGATAGATGTCCACCGTCCCCTCGAGATTTTCCGGTTCGCTTTGAATTCTCCTTGCCAGCTCATATGCGGTCAGCTGTCCTTCCAGCTCATCACCGTGCACTCCGGTCACGATGGAAATCCGCTTTCCCTTTCCTGTGCCAAGCCGCTGCTTGCGGATCATAAGCTGCTCGCAGACCGGCAGCTCCACACTGGTGATTGTTTCTATCATGTAACGATCCTTTCTGTTTTTCACAGCCGCTGCACAGACACCTGTATGTCCTGATGCTGTCCGGGCTTTCCGTAGAACACGCCCTGACTGATGCGGCAGTCATTGTAATCCCGTCCGGCGCCGATCTTCACATGCTCTCCCGCCGCTGCGCAGTCATTCGTCGGGTCCAGGCCATACCAATAATCTCCCAGAGCCGCCTCCGCCCAGGCGTGGCTCTCTCCTTCTCCCCGCAGCATCCCGGTCACATACCGCGCCGGAATTCCTGCAAGCCGCAGCAGGCTGACATAAATATGCGCATAGTCCTGACAGACTCCTGTGCCCTTTTCCATGGCCTCCTCGGCCGTCGTATGCACATCGGTGGCTTCTTTTCGGTATGTCATGTCTCCGTGGAGGCAGTGCATGAGGTGAACCGCCATCCCTGCCCTGTGCCGAATCTCCTCCTCTGCCGATTTCTCTCCCGGGTCTGAACTCACAGAATCCATGAAATGAATGCTCTCCGAGAGCGTTCCCTCACCGGCACAGCATCTCCAATACTCCTGTATCCTGCTGCCCGGCCTTGTGAGTGCAGTCGGATAGCGGAAAATTCCTATTTTATCTGAGCGAACCTTCTCCTCCGGGTACAGGATCATTTCTTTTCCCCCATGCTTCGGATTCGCACGCAGAATAGTTCCTTTTTCCCCCAAAGTCAGCACAGCCGCTCCGGCAATCTCCGCATAAAACGAGTCATGCGGCTTTGCCAGAACACCTAAAAGCTCCCTGTTGCCGAAGGTGTCTTGGGACTCCCAGTGACAGTCCCCCGGCGGCAGGGTCACATCAAGTGCTGTGATCGTCTGCCGCAGATTGCTCTCCGGCAGGCATTTTAAGGTGTAATGATGATCCCGCACCGTCCCGTCAAAGGCAAGAGACATGCAGTATCGGAATCCGATCTGTTCCTTCATAAAAACAGGCTTTCCACGGCGCGGATAATGCTGCTGTAGTCCGGCTCAGGAAGCGACGCATCCATCAGCATCTTCTCCAGCTGCTCCGGCGGATAAGGAAGCCCCGACCTCTTCAGACGCGCACTCAGGCGCATCACAAAGCGGCGAATCTCTTCTCTGCCGACGCGAAGCCGTGCATACAAATCCACGCGCTCAATTCTCCTTCCGGTTACCAGAATGTCACGGACCTGGACATCATCAATCGAATCGTCCGCACTTCCCCAGAAAGCCACAATGTTGTCCATGACCTTCTGCAGCTCCATCATAGGCGCATCCGACACCGCCGCACGCTGCATCTCGTAATACGCCAGCTGTACATAGCACAGCGTCTCCGTTCCAAGCATCTCTCTTAAAACAATCGCATTGTCGTATGCCCGCATCAGATTGCTTGCGATGGAATCCGGATTGCTCCTGTCAAAGCAATACCGCTCCAGGAAATCCTTTTTATCCTTGTAGATGTCCGGAATCTCCAGCCTTGCACAGAAATCCTTGTGAACATCCTCCTGTCCGTCAATCATCTGATCAAAATACGGAGCAAAAAAACGAATTGTAGTATACACCCTCTCCGTGTATCGTCCCAGCCATAAAATGCTGTCCTTCTGCTCTAACGAGATAATACCCATGTGTCCTTAAAACCTCCTCCCTGAGATGAATTGACAATGAACGAATCCGGATTGGTGGAATATCGGGTCAGTCCGCTCTTCCACACTCGCACCTCATCGCTCATGAGGACAAACGCTCTGAGATCTGCCTTTCTGGGCACCATCTCATCTCCGTCCATGATGTCAATATTCTGAAAATCGATGACCTCCTGCGCAATGAAACGCCTCGGCTCCCGCTTCAGCAGTTCAATAAAGTCAGCCTTTTCCTGCTGCGTCATCTTATCGGCAAAAACAACGCCGTAGCCTCCGGCCTCCGCCACATCCTTGAGCACCAGTCGATCGAAATGCTCCAGAACGAATTTCATGTCCTTCTCGTAGTAGGGAAGATAGGTCGGCGCATTCTGAAGAATGGCCTCTTCTCCCAGATAGTATTGAATCATTTTGGGGACAAAATAATAGATTCCCTTATCATCTGCCACACCATTCCCGGGTGCATTCATGATGGCGACATTTCCCTTCCGGTACACATCGTAGATGTGAGGGATTCCGATCAGGGATTCCGGGTTGAAATTCAGAGGATCCAGATATTCTGTTGAAATCCGCGAATAGACAACGCCGACCTTCTGTTTGCGTCCGGAATAATCCACAAAATACAGATGGTCATTTTCCACCGTCAGCTCATGTCCGTTCACCAGTACCGCCCCTGTCTGCTCCGCCAGATAGGAATGTTCAAAATAAGCCGCATTGTATCGCCCCGGGGTCAGGATAACCGGAATTCCGCCGGTGCTGACATAGTCCATCACCCGGCGCAGGAGCTTTGGATAGTTGCGATTGTCCTCGATGGCGATATCATGAAAGGTGTCCGGTGCCGCCTTGCGCTCCAGATCTCTTGCAATCAGGGGATAGGAAGCCCCGGACGGTACTCTTAGGTTATCCTCCAGAATGTACCACTCGTTGTTCTTGCCAAGAACCAGGTCAATTCCCGAAATGTGTGCGCTGACGGAACGCGGCGGAGTGACATCCTCGCACTGCGCCATGTACCCGCTGCCGGCATAGACGAATTCCTCCGGCACCACGCCATCCTTTATGATCTTCTTATCATGATAGATGTCCTGAATGAAGCAATTCAGTGCCATGACGCGCTGCTGCAGTCCCTTCTCCAGCCGCTCGAACTCGTCCTTTTCGATCACTCTCGGAATGGGATCAAAGGGGAACAGCTGCTCGTGGAAGACATGATTTTTATAAATTCCGAATTTCACGCCATAGCGCGCCAGCAGCTCATTGATATTCTCCTTTCGCTTCAAAAGCTGAAGTTTTGTAAAATCCATGATTGCTCCTCCCATCTCCTCAATTCACTCACACGACAAAAAGGTGCACAGACTCCCCGTCTGTACACCTTTGCACATGTTCTCTGATTCACCTGCCCCGCAGGTCTTTACAGAATCTATTATGACAACTGCCTTGGAATCTGTCAAATTTTCCGGATGATTCCTCCCGGCTGCGGTACGCTGCTGTCTGTCAGAGACAGATTTCGCCGCCGAAAAAAATGTACCGCCTCCCGTTCCTCAGTGCTTCGCTGCCCATTTCGCACTGTCTGCAAAATCCGAGATGTCTCCTGCCGTCACGGATGATTCCGCCGCCTTTTCCGGGTCCACCATCTCATCATGGATTTCATCCAGAATGGGCATCAGCTCCTTTGCATACTCCACACCGATATATCCCATGGAATTGCTCATAACCGTCACCACGTAAGGATATTCCCCATCGACAATGGCACCGTTTGTGTAGCTGTTCGTCACCGCACCTCCCTCAGTCGCAATCCATCCCGCCTTGCTGTAAACCTTTTTATTCTCATCGGTTCCGATGGTCAGCGCCGCTGCAGAGTTCAGGCTGTCGGTGAAAATCGTTCTGGCCCATTCCGAAGCCTCGGAATCCCCAAGAACAAGTCCTGTCCCTTTATAAAACATGCGGCACAGATCCAGCGGCGTCGTCATAATGTATCTCGTATTGCCCTGCTCCTTTGGGACACCGGTCCCCTCAAGCCAGTCAATGAAGACCTGATTCCCATACGTATTGCGAATTCTGACATACGCATCGTTGTCCGACTGATTGCCGGCCAGATAGATGTCCTTCGTCATTGCGACGCCATTCTCCAGCAGACTGAAAATATAAGGCGCTTTGATCACGCTGGCACTGTAGATCTCTGCTCCTGCGTGATAGGAGATGGCATCTCCCGTGGTGATGTCCACCAGCACAAAGCCGATCTCGTAGCCCTCATTTTCAAACCGGTCAATGATTTTCTGCAGCCTGCTGCTCGTCTCGGAGGAGATGAGGTATTCCGTGTTCCAGACGTGCACCATATCGGTGTCATAGATTCCAGCTGTGATGACTTCCCAGGAAACTCCCAGTTCTTTGTCCTTGCGGGATTTTAATTCTGCCGATGCCCTTTTCTGCTCTCGGAGCATGATTCCTGCCTGCTCTGAATCATAGGGCTGCAGGCCGTCCCGCTGCCCATAGAGCTGGTACAGCCGGTACAGCTCCTTGACAGACAGATCCTCGGTGGAAATCATGGTGCGCTCCGACTCCTGCACATCCTCTTCGTCCGCTGTTTCCTCCGCTGCAGATTCATCCTCTTCCGCCGCAGATTCATCCTCCTCCGCGGGCTCACTTTCCTTCGCTTTCTCCTCGGTTCTGCTCGCCAGCTTGCGGTTTCCCTCTACCTCAGAGTACTGTTCCCGAAACCATACAGGATCGAACAAGGTTCCATCCTCCATCACCTCCGTCTGGGCCTGCACCGTCAGACAGGTTTCGGGGCCAACCGAAGCGGCCACCGCAGCGGCTGCCGCTGCAAAGCCGACAAATCTCCGGAATCCTCTCACGGCAATTCCTCCGTCAGCTCATCCAGCGTCTTGCCGTAAGCGGGCAGAAACTCCCGAAGGAAATCTCCCACTGCGGGAAGCTCCTCTTCCATTTCCTCGATGCTCTTTCGGGTGGATGCCTCCGCGCTTCGGAATTCCAGATTGCCGGAGTTCCTCTCTTCGATGCACTTGATCAGTGCAGACAGCTTATCCGCCGCTTTCACCAGGCGCCTCAGATACCGCTCCTCCCCGGAGGAATCCTCCGGCTCTGTCAGAATCTTCTCATATTCCTGCCGCAGATCCTCGGGAAGCCTCGAGAGCAGATGCTCCTTGGCGCTGCGTTCCACGGCCCAGTAGGCATCCCTGATGGTATCGTTGCAGTATTTGACGGGGGTCGGCATGTCCCCCGTAATAATCTCCTGGGCATCATGGTACAGGCCGATCAGCGCCGCCCGGTCTGCATCCAGATGGTGACCGTACCGGACATTGCTGATGACGCACAGACCGTGTGCGATCATCGCAACCTCCAGAGAGTGCTCCGACAGATTCTCTTCCCTCGTGCTGCGCATCAGCGCCCATCGATTGATGTATTTCATTCTTGAAACAGTTGCAAAAAAACGATATTCCATATCATCCCTGAATTCAACACTCGCACACTGTCAGGCAGCGGCTGAATGGATGCGATTTTAAACGAAATCCTCCCTCATGGGTGTAAAGATATCCAGCAGAACCCCTGCCTTTGTGCAGACGCACCCATGAACAACACCGTCCTCCTTGAGGATGGTATCTCCCTTGCGGACGGTTTTCGTCACACCGTCCACCGTGAACTCGAATTCACCGGAAACCACATAGGTGATCTGCGGGCTGCGGCAAAACCTCATCCCGGAATACCCAGCGCTGTTTTTTTTCTGTCATTTTCATTTTTGCCTCATTCCCTTTTTACAATCCCCTCATCGACACTTCAAAGTGCAGCTTCTTTGCCTTCAGTGTATGCATCA
>CAVAJA010000289.1:0-7756 GCA_963588615.1 Lachnospiraceae bacterium
ATCTCATCCCGCAGATACACATAAATCTGCTCGTACAGGTGTCTCGTATCCTCCGGGTTAAATTCAAACATCAATTCCACCGTGCTGCCCGACCTTTCTCCTGCCGTTCCATCCTTCTGTACCTTTCCATTATAATCGCGAAGCGGGATGCGAAATAGATTCCTTTTCTGTTAACGGCTCCGCACATGCCGATTTTCCGTTTGAACCGCTGCCTTTTCTGCTATACTGTCTGTGAATGCTGAATCATTACGTTTTGTATTGAAAACAGCTGTACCAAAAACTTCACTGCATACAGGGACTGCCGACGGAGGGGTGTCTGTACGGCAGCAAAATGTCGAAATCATGCTCTGTGAGGTAATATCATGAATCTGGAAGAAGCCCTTCACCAACTGAAGATTCTGTCTGCAGCAGATCCTTCTGTCCGCAAGGCACTCCTTGCCACACGGACGGCAGACAATCCGCTGTCGGAATTCTGCCGTCTTGGCAATGAATATGGATGTCCGATTTATGAAATGGATCTGGCAATGGCCGGAGAGGAATACTATGCCGCAATGCGCCGCAGTACCAACGGCGGCGGCGAGAACTCTCCCCTTCTTGACGGAGAGGATGACTATTATGAATTGTTCCTGTCGGAGCTCGCTGCTCTGGATGAATCAGCACCATCCGAGTAAGGCCAATCACATAAGTGGCGGGAGGTTTCTGCAATGATCATTCAGGGCGGCAGTGTCTACTGCAGGGATTTACAGTTTCATCCCGTGAATGTGCGAATCAGCGGCGGATTCTTCGCATCGGATTCGGATCCTTCTCCCGCAGAGGATGAGACCGTACTCGATGCTTCCGGCTGCTATGTGATTCCCGGACTTGTGGACATCCACTTCCATGGTGCCGTGGGTTTCGATGTCTGTGATGCATCTCTTGATGCTTTCCGCACCATCGCAGCTTATGAAGCTGCAAGCGGAATAACCGCGATCTGTCCTGCAGCACTTACGCTTTCTCCTGATCTGCTCGAGCACGTTCTCACCCTTGGTGCGGAATTTGCCGACTCCCAAAGATCTGCCGGTTCCTTCGCCGACCTGATCGGTTTCAATATGGAGGGGCCCTTCATAAGCTATGACAAATGCGGTGCACAGAATCCGGATTACATCCTCCCCTGCAGTGCACAGCTCGTGCGGCGCTTTTTGACTGCCTCCCGGGGACTTTTAAAGATCATTGGCCTTGCACCTGAAATGAGCTCTGATTTTGAATCATACATTTCCTCTGTCCGGGAACAGGTTGTCATCTCTCTGGCGCATACAAATTGTGACTACGATACCGCCCAAAGAGCGCTGCAGGCCGGTGCCTCACATTTGGTTCATATGTACAATGCCATGCGCGGCTTCACGCATCGCGATCCTGGTCCGATCGGCGCCTTCATGGACCAGATTCAACGAACCCCCCAAGCCCGTCTTTCCTGCGAACTCATCTGTGACGGAATTCACGTACACCCCTGTGCCGTACGCGCCGCCTTCCGAATGATGGGAGCGGAGCATATTATTTTCGTCAGCGACAGTCTGCGCAGCACCGGAATGCCGGACGGCGAATATGAACTCGGAGGCAAAATTACGATAAAGCGAGGCAGCAGCTGCCGCCTCAAGGAGGGAGGCAATCTTGCAGGATCTGTCTCCAATCTCATGGACTGTCTGCAGACCGCAGTGCTCGAAATGGGAATTCCTCTGGAGGATGCTGTCGCATGCAGCACCATTTTCCCTGCCGAAAGAATCCATGCAGACCACCTGTACGGCTCCATTGAACCAGGAAAAAAAGGGAATGCGGTTCTTCTCGAGAAAAATACTCTGCAAGTCCGTGCGGTAGTCAAAGATGGTGTGCCGTTGTGATATCAAGAAATCGCCCCATACAACGTATCAGCGCAGACCCCTGTGATCACCACAAAGGCCTGCGCTGTTTTTGTCTGTTCTCTCTTCCGTAATTCAGTTCAGCAATTCCGTTCATCTCGAACCGATGCCGCTGCAGTCCCGGATCGGGTCACTTCACGATACTTCCGCCACGGTCCTTTCCCTGTCTTCTGATCAGGCCTTCGGCAGCTTAAAAGAGCTTTTCAGGGAGACAATCCGGTTGAACACCGGAGCACCGTCCTCAGAGTCCCTGCTGTCCGCACAGAAGAATCCGTTTCGAACAAACTGGAACCGATCATACGCCTTGGCTTCCTTCAGGGCCGGCTCGCACCATGCCTCCACCGTTGTCAGACTGTTCGGATTCAGATTCAGAGAGCCGTCCTCGTTGTAGACTCCCTTCTCCTCATCGATGATGTTCTCATACAGCCGAACCGGAAGTTTTACGGCATCCTGCGCGTTCACCCAGTGGATGGTTCCCTTCACCTTCCGGCCTTCGAAGCCGCTTCCGGATTTCGTCTCCGGATCATAGGTGCAGTGCACTGCCGTCACATTCCCATCTTCATCCGTCTCATAGGAAACGCACTTAACAAAATACGCATACATCAGGCGCACTTCATTCCCGGGATACAGTCTCTTGTATTTCGGAACAGGCTCCGCCATGAAATCCTCTGCCTCAATCCACAGCTCTCTTGAGAAGGTAATCGTGCGGCTTCCAAGCTCCGGATTTTCCAGATTATTGGGGGCTGTAAGTTCCTCACTCTGCCCTTCCGGATAATTATCAATAATGAGCTTGATCGGATTCAGCACCGCCAGCATGCGGCTGCAGGAGGGCTTCAGATCCTCACGGATGCAATACTCCAGAGCGGCCATCTCATTCACTGCCTGACTCTTGGAAACACCGGCCATATCCACAAATTTCTTGATGGAGGAGGGCGTGTATCCGCGGCGGCGAAGTCCGGAAATGGACACAAGTCTCGGATCATCCCATCCGTCTACAATTCCTTCCTCCACCAGCTTCTTGATATAGCGCTTGCCGGTCACAACATTTTTAAGATACAGCTTTGCGAACTCAATCTGGCGCGGAGGCTGCGGGAATTCCGCTTCCTTTACAACCCAGTCATACAGCGGTCTGTGATCTTCAAATTCCAGCGTACAGATGGAATGTGTGATTCCCTCGATGGCATCCTCAATCGGATGCGCATAGTCATACATCGGATAAATACACCATTTGTCACCCGTATTCTGATGAGACAGATGCGCCACGCGATAGATGATCGGGTCCCTCATATTAATGTTGGAGGATGCCATGTCGATCTTCGCTCGAAGGGTTTTCTCGCCGTCTGCGAACTCTCCTGCCTTCATTCTGCGGAATAAATCCAGACTTTCCTGCACCGGACGATCCCGATTGGGATCATTCCTGCCCGGCTCTGTCAGTGTTCCGCGGTATTCCCGCATCTCCTCTGCCGTCAGATCCGACACGTAGGCCTTTCCTTTCAGGATCAGCTTCTCGGCAATCTCATACATCTGATCAAAATAATTGCTGGCAAAAAACAACCTTCCCTCGTAATCCGCTCCAAGCCAGCTCACGTCTTCCTTGATGGACTCCACAAACTCTGATTTTTCCTTGGTCGGATTGGTATCGTCGAATCGAAGATTGAATTTTCCGCCGTATTCTCTGGCCAGACCATAATTCAGGAGAATGCTCTTGGCATGCCCGATATGAAGGTATCCATTCGGCTCCGGCGGGAAACGTGTTGCCACATGGTCATACCTTCCCTCCGCCAGATCCTTGTCAATCTCCAGCTCAATAAAGTTTTTATTCTCGCCGTTGAGGGCAGAAATCTTTTCCTCTCCGTCCTCGGTACGCCTGATCTCGTCTGTACTCATATACCCGCTTCTTTCCTGCCTCTGTTGTTATTTCTCTGCAGCGCTGTAGTTCGGTGCCTCCTTGGTGATCTGAATATCATGAGGATGATTCTCACGAAGCGATGCATTGGAAATCTTCACGAATCTTCCATTCTCCTGCAGCTCCTGAATGTTGTGGGAACCCGTCAGACCCATACCGGAACGAATGCCGCCCATCAGCTGGAAGACCGTGTCCTCCAGAAGACCCTTGTAGGCCACGCGGCCTTCTACGCCTTCAGGCACCAGCTTTTTCGCATTTTCCTGGAAATAACGATCCTTGGAGCCATTTTCCATTGCAGAGATGGAACCCATGCCGCGATACACCTTGTAGGTTCTTCCCTGAAACAACTCCGTAGCTCCCGGAGACTCCTCGCAGCCTGCGAAGATGGAACCCATCATGCAGACATTTCCGCCGGCCGCCAGGGCCTTCACCATATCGCCGGAATACTTGATGCCGCCGTCTGCAATGACCGGAATACCGTATTCCTTCGCCACATTGTAGGCATCCATGATGGCTGTAATCTGCGGAACGCCGCAGCCGGTAACCACGCGGGTAGTACAGATAGAACCGGGTCCGATACCGACCTTGACAGCATCTGCGCCTGCCTTAATCAGCGCCTCTGCTCCCTCTCCGGTTGCAACATTGCCGGCAATCACATCCAGATCCGGATATGCATCTTTGATCATCTTCAGGCATCTTAAAACATTCTCCGAATGACCGTGTGAGGAATCCAGAACAACGCAGTCAACCTTGGCATTCACCAGTGCCTCCACACGCTCCAGCACATTTGCCGTAATTCCGACACCTGCGCCGCACAGAAGACGTCCCATCGAATCCTTGGCCGACAGCGGATACTTAATGGTTTTCTCGATATCCTTGATGGTGATGAGGCCAACCAGATTGTAATCATCATCCACGATCGGAAGTTTTTCCTTCTTGGAAGCAGCCAGAATTTTTTTGGCCTCTTCCAGCGTAGTTCCCTCATGCGCCGTTACCAGATTCTCAGAGGTCATGACCTCGCGGATCTTCTTGGTATAATCTGTCTCGAACTTCAAATCGCGGTTTGTGATGATTCCGACGAGTTTCTTGCCCTCTGTGATCGGTACGCCGCTGATTCGGAATTTACGCATCAGATCCTCAGCATCTCCCAGCGTATGCTCTGCAGACAGGGAGAAAGGATCCGTAATGACACCGTTCTCGGAACGTTTTACCTTGTCTACCTGATCGGCCTGTTCCTGAATGGACATATTCTTGTGAATGATGCCGATTCCGCCTTGTCTTGCCATGGCAATTGCCATCCGATCCTCTGTGACGGTGTCCATGCCGGCACTCATCATCGGGATGTTCAGTCTGATCTTCTTCGTCAGGTTCGTTGCCACATTCACCTGATTCGGCACAACGGTCGAATACGAAGGAACCAGCAAAACGTCGTCAAATGTAATTGCGTCTCCAATAATCCTTGCCATACTCTCTCCTTCCCTTTCCTTCACTACGATGTCTGAGTATGTTATCTGTTTTACGGAACGAAATCAATACTGCCGCACGCTGTTCAGAGGTTTCCACATCTGCAGGAGCAAGATACCTTCCCGCAGATTCGGTAAAACAGCGGCAGACACGAAACAGAAAACAGATAACAAGAAACAGGACACGAACTTTTGGCTCGTATCCTGTTCAATATCCTGAATTAAAATCTTACGCCTGGAAGACCTTGCGGGGCGCCAGCATGCGGATTGCCTTCAAAAGTTTCTCCCCATCCGCTCCGTCAAGATCCAGAATCAGCTTCTGATTTCCTTCCAGATAGCACAGATAGGTCGTTGCCTTCCTGCTCTCATCATGAGTGGAATAATCAGATTCCTTATCATTCTGACGATTTCTGTAGCTGTCCAACTCATGAGAATTCACCGGTGCAAGAATCTCCATCTTCTCCAGATCATAGTTGGCAATCGCCTTGCGCCTCTCCTTATTCATGATCTTTGCAACGCGAAGCTCCTTATCCACAAGGGAATACTCATAGTCAATGCTGCAGTTCATGCCTGCAAACCATGCCCCCACTCCGGCTCCCACACCGAGTGCCAAGGGGATAAACGCCCAGAACCCGATTGTTCCCATCAGGGTCACGCCGCTAAACAGCAAAATCACAGCCAGAGCAATGCAAATTACCTTGACGATCCCCAGAAGTGAATTCCTCTTGCGGTTTACAACTACTTCAATGATTCCCAATTCCATGCAGATACCTCTTGATCCAACAGCTTTATAACATCCTATTACTTCTCAAACAAATATTCAAGAAATTGCTGAAAGCTTTCCAGATGATTTCCCGATGAGATTGCTCCCAGAATGCAGGCTGTATTATCATAATAGCCGTTCTCCTTAATACTGGAAGCCTCATTGCACCAGATTCCCACCGGAACAGGGTCCTCCATTTCCTCCGGATCCGGCAGTGTAAAATTTGAAAGAAGCTCTGAATTTACCGCTTCCTCCGTCTCGGCCTCTGCCTCCTCCTGTGTCGTATCTGTATCTTCAGCTGCCTCCTCCAGAGCATCTTCGTCGTCTTCCAGAAGGGCAGCGTCATAGTAGTAAATCTTATCTTTATATTTTTCCAGCGTCTCCTCGTCCAGAACTTCTCTTAAATCCTTGAATGCACCCTGACCGGCATAATTGTCAAAATACCACGCGTCCATCACCATTGCATCCAGCTGATTGGCCGCCATCTCTACCATAACCTTCTGAACCGTGTACATCTCGTATTCTGAAGAATAATTGCCTCCCGGTGTCACAGATTCCGACAGATCCACCAGAATTTCAGAAGAAGAGGAATCCATTCCTGCATATTCCATGAATTCCTCCGCCAGTTCATCCGAGCGGTCCTCCTGCACGTAAGCATTCAGGAACATCACCCCGAAGGCATAGGGTTTATACGTTGCATAATGATAAATCAGTGAAATCACAACTGCAGCAGCCACCAGAACGAGAATTGTCGGCCATCTTTCATATTCCCAAAACCAGGCAATATGCGCCTTGATTCCCTTTCCTTTCAACAGTTTTCTCTGTTCCCTGATCTCGTCACTGATTGCCATAAAAAATACCGCCCTCCTGAGTATTCACGTGCTGAGTACACAACATCGTGGTACAGCAAGCCGTTCATACATGCTGAACACGTAACATTATAGTGAATTCTCAAGGAGGGCGGTAATGAAATTTTTGTGAAGGGTTACAGCTGCGTATCTACGAAAATAGAATAAATTGCGCAGATTGCCTTTTGGTAATCCTCGTTTTTAACGGCAATGATGATGTTCAGTTCCGAAGACCCCTGATCGATCATGCGCACATTGACACGCGCGTGGGCGAGTGCCGAGAAAATCCGACCGGACGTGCCCCTTGTATCCTGCATGCCGCGTCCCACAACCGCGATGAGGGCCAGATCTGAGCTGATCTCAATGCTGTCCGGATGTGCCATGCGGTGAATGGCGGATACCACCTGCTGTTCCTTGCTCACGAACTCCGACTCATGAACCACAACGGTCATCGTATCGATTCCGGAAGGCATGTGTTCAATGGAAATGCCGTTCTCCTCAAAGGCCTGCAGAACCTTTCTGCAGAATCCCACTTCCGAGTTCATCATATCCTTGGAAATCAGCACTGCGCAGAAATCTTTTTTACCGGCGATTCCGGTGATGGTGTAGCCGGATTTCTGACAGGTACTCTCCACAATCCACGTTCCCTCGTCCTCGGGAGCATTGGTGTTCTTAATGTTGATCGGAATTCCTTCCTTGCGGACCGGGAAAATCGCATCCTCATGCAGAACTCCTGCGCCCATATAGGACAGCTCGCGCAGCTCTTTGTACGTGATGGTGCGGATGGCAGCCGGATTCTTTACCACCCGCGGATCCGCCACCAGGAACCCGGACACATCCGTCCAGTTTTCATATACAGATACATGGCACGCTCCGGCCACGAT
>CAVAJA010000290.1:0-3098 GCA_963588615.1 Lachnospiraceae bacterium
ACGAGAAGGAAATTTTCTCCATCGATGGTCCGTTGGATCTGACCTTTTTATCAAAGCTGCGCAAACTTGAGGGGTTTGAGGAACTCCATGAGCATCGCTATGAGCCCCCGCAGGAGATTCCGGAGCTTCCGAAGGGATGTGATGTTTTCGCACAGATCAGAAAAGGTGATATTTTCCTGAGTCATCCTTATGAAACCTTTCAGCCGGTGGTGGATTTTGTCGCAAAGGCTGCGGCAGATCCTGAGGTTCTGGCAATTAAGCAGACTCTGTACCGGGTCAGCGGAAACTCACCGATTGTGGCTGCGCTTGCAAAGGCGGCGGACAATGGCAAACAGGTCACGGTTCTGGTGGAATTAAAGGCCAGATTTGATGAAGAGAACAACATTGTCTGGGCAAGAATGCTGGAGAAGGCAGGATGTCATGTTATCTATGGCCTGGTTGGGCTGAAAACTCACTCGAAGATCACGCTGGTGGTTCGAAGAGAAGAGGACGGAATCCGCAGATATGTTCATTTGGGCACCGGAAATTACAATGATACGACGGCGAAGCTGTACACGGACGTTGGGCTTATGACCTGCAAGGAGCCTTTCGGTGAGGATGCGACAGCAGTGTTCAATATGCTGAGCGGCTACTCAGAGCCGAGATCCTGGAATCGTCTGCTGCTCGCGCCGCTGTGGCTGAAGGATCGGTTCATTGAGCTTATCGGAAGAGAAGAAAAGAATGCGAAATGCGGTGAACCGGCAAGAATCGTCGCGAAGATGAATTCTCTTTGTGATCCTGACATCATCGAAGCACTGTACAAGGCAAGCGCAGCGGGAGTTCGAATTGATCTTATTGTCCGCGGAATCTGCTGCCTGAAGACCGGAATTCCGGGCGTATCGGAGAACATTACGGTACGTTCCATCGTTGGAAATTTCCTGGAGCATGCCAGAATTTTTGTGTTTGAGAATGCGGGCAGGAGAGAATTTTATGCCGGCTCTGCGGACTGGATGCCCCGGAATCTGGACAGAAGGGTGGAGATTGTTTTCCCTCTGGAGGAGGAGGCGGTAAAGGCGAAGGCCTGGCATATTCTGGAAAGAGAACTGGCGGATACAGAGCAGGCCAGCATTCTGCAGCCGGACGGCACTTATGAGAAGGTTGACAGAAGAGGAAAGGAGAAGGTAAATTCACAGCTTGTCTTTTCTCAGGAAGCGAAACGGGCGGCGGATAAAGTTAAGGAGCTGGAACAGGAGCAAAGGCTTTTCATTCCGGCTCAACGGGAGCATACAGAAGAATTCGATGAGAACGAAGAGCAGTCATAGATCTTTGGCAGCGATTGAACTTCCGCCCGGGGTATTGGATGACAATGGATATATTATCGATCAAGGGCACCTGGAAAAGGTGCCCTTTGGGTGGTTTTCCACGAAGGAGAAAGGGTGCGGGTGGATTGCTGCCTACAATCTTCTGAGATTAAACGGGATGGGAGAACCTGCCGGAAGGGTAATCAGCGAACTGGAGCACTTTGGCTCTCCGGCAAAGCTGTTCGGTCAGGAAGTAGTATGGCTGTTGGTTTATCTGCAGCGGAAGGGATTTTCTGTCCATCTGTCAAGGCCGGGATACAGCGGCTGTGAAGAGATTCTGCAGAGTTACTCGACGGGGATTCTCATGTACATGCACAGGCGGGGGGCGCATTATGCGGCCTATCGCGCAGTGGATGAGAAGCGGGTTCATCTGTACAACGCAGTTTATCGGAAAAAAGAACACATTGTACCGATCCGCGAATTTCTGGAGGAGTACAGCGTTCTGCATGCTGCAGTCATGATCGGATGCAGACCAAGGACTGCGGTCCTGCATCTGCGGTAAGTGAGCATGGCGAGCGAGGCAGCGGGGGGATGAGATGAATAAAAATACGACCGGAGGAGAACTCCATGAGAAAGAAGAGCGGATAAAAAAACTGCTGCGCGATCAGGTGGCTGAGGCTGCGGCTTTTCTGGAGGTTCTCCTATCCGTGATTGTGCTGATCGCACTTTTGATAAGTATTGTTCCGATTGTTGTTCAGATTCCGGAATTGCTGACGGACAGCAACAGCGTTGAAATCTATTCGTTTTTGGAGAGGGCGCTTGACATCGTGATCGGAATCGAGTTTATCAAGATGCTGTCCAAGCACAGTCCGGGAAGTGTGCTGGAGGTACTCCTGTATGCGATTGCCCGACACATGATTATAGGTCATGGATCCGCAGCAGAGAATCTTGTTACGGTTGCCACGATTGCGCTGATCTTCATCATTCGAAAATACTGGTTTGTGCCTTCCTTCGGCGAGAGAATGCCGGGCGGCGAATATGCTCCGGATATCTTCAGGCTGCGTTTCAAGGGAAATACGGAGAAGGCAGCGGGAGGTGCAGAATCCGGCATGGACAAGGAAGCGTGAGATTGGTATACTGGACCTGACCCGGAAGCTGTTTTCCTGTGTTATTTTGAACCTACAAATACTTTAAACGGGAACCTAAGACGCAGCATGGCTGCCGCGCCCCCGCCTCCGGCGGAGAATCTGATGAAGATTCGGGGATGGCAATAAGTGATGCTGAGGGCACCCACCTGGCTGAGGCTAGGAGTCAAAGTGCACAGGGCGGAAGGGTTTTTAATGTGCTCTTTATTTCGAAAGACAGGCTTGAAGGAGCCTGTCTTTTGTTGGTTTGCGGCGCCTGCGCAGGCAAGTGGAGTTATGATACCTGTTCGCAGAATGGTTACAGAGGCAGAGATTGCTTCAGCAGCGTACGCAGGAGGGAAAATGCTGGATCCGACAGGAAGATATTACAACATATTCATGGGCTGCATCCTGGGCGGAGCCTTCGGCGATGCGATGGGATTTCCGGTGGAGTTCATGGGACTTCCGGAGATTGTGGAGCACTACGGTCCGCACGGAATGGTGACACCGGAGTTGGGACCTAACGGCAAAATGATGGTCAGTGATGACACACAGTTGATGCTGTTCACATTGGACGGCTTGATCACGGGAATGCAGCGGGCAAGGAGAAGGGGAACAGATGCAAGAGCAGAGGTTTATCTGGATCGGGCATATCTGGACTGGTATGCCACACAGAACAGCCGGCTGTATTATC
>CAVAJA010000291.1:0-15120 GCA_963588615.1 Lachnospiraceae bacterium
GGATGAAATCAAACAGAATGAATATGTACAACAGGCTTACCTGGGAGGTGACATGTCATGATTCTCGAATTAAAAGATGTACAGGCTTATTATGACAAAAGTCATATTCTGAATGGGGTCAGCCTTGGCGTGGAAGAAGGTTCCTCTGTCTGCTTGTTGGGGCGCAATGGCGTTGGAAAATCTACCACAATGAAGACAATCATGGGCATGCTGAATCCAAAGGAACACTGCAAGACAGAGGGCTCCATAATATTTGACGGTAAAGAGCTGGTTGGCATGCAGAGTCATTCGATTGCCAGATTGGGAATTGCCTACGTGCCGCAGGGACGTCATATTTTTCCGACGCTTAGTACAGAAGAGAATCTTCGTGTTGCAGCACGTAAGGGCGTTGACGGAAGTGACAAATGGAATCTGGAGTCGGTATACAAGTTTTTTCCTCGATTGGAGGAACGCAAGAATTCCAAAGGAGATAAGCTCTCCGGCGGAGAAAAGCAGATGCTGGCAGTTGCACGAGGGCTGATGCAGAATCCTAAAATGATGCTGTTGGACGAGATCACAGAGGGGCTGGCACCTATTATTGTGGATCAGCTTGCTGTTATGGTACAGAACCTTCTGGCGGAAGGCGTTACAATTCTGATCGCAGAGCAGAATGTCAAATTTGCTACAAAAGTCAGCAGTGATTGCTATATTCTCGAGCGTGGTGCGGTGGTTCATCACCAGACAACGAAGGATTTGTCAGAAGAGACTCGCAAGCAGTATTTGGGCTTATGAGTGCAGTACGGGTAAAAAAAGTGCAGACCTGGCGGAAACGGTGGATTGAAAAAGATCCGGCTTTTTACTGTCAGGTCTTTTTAATTGGAATTCCAGTTGCACTTCAGCAGGCTGTCAACATCGGCGTTAATCTGATGGACACGGTGATGGTTGGTACATTGGGAGAAAATGCTCTCTCTGCATCTTCGCTGGCTGGGCAATATTATTATCTGTACTACATATTGTGCATGGGAATATCGGGCGGAGCCTGCGTGCTCAGTGCGCAGTATTGGGGTGCGGGCAATGAGCGAATGGTCAAGCAGGTGTGGAGACTTTGCATGTATATTTCCAGCGGTTCGGCACTGCTCTTTGGCTTGATAACGGCTTTTTTCCCAATGCAGATCATGAGCATTTATACGAATAATCAGGAAATGATTGCTTTGGGAGGACAATATCTGCGAGTCACGGCCTGGGTATTCTTCTTTCATGGAACCAGTCTTATTATGGTCAATCTGATGCGTACAGTTGGTGTGCTCTATTTGGGGCTGCTGGTTTCGGGACTATCTTTTGCGAGCAATATCTTTTTTAACTACATTTTCATTTTTGGTAAATTGGGAGCACCGTGCCTTGGAATTGGCGGCGCTGCAGTAGGGACTCTTATCAGCCGTATTCTTGAATTTGCAATTACATTTGGATATCTATTCTTGCGTTGCGAACAGATTGATTTTACTCCGTGCGATCTGATCGGAAAGTTGGATGCAGCTATGCTGCATGCTTTTTCGGACACTGGCATGCCGCCGATTATCAGCGATGGCATGTTTACAGTGGGGGACAATGTCCTAAGTGTGATTCTGGGACATATGGGTGCGGCAGTTGTCAGCGGGCAGGCGATTACGCTGGCAACGATGAGGTTTTGCACAGCGTTCATTCTAGGATTGTGTAATGCATCGTCAGTTATGGTTGGTCATACAATCGGACGCGGCAAGGTTACAGATGCAGAACGTCAGGGACGGACGTTCTTTCTTCTGTCGGTGGTCGGAGGAATTTTTGGCGGTGTCATTATTGCGGTGGTAAGTGCATTCATTGTAGATATGTATAATCTTTCACCAGAATCCAGAGATGCCACAATGCAGATGATGCAAGCTATGAGTTTGCTGATGGTGTTTCAGTCCGTGCAATCGGTAATGGGAAAAGGTGTTTTGCGCGGCGGAGGAGATACACGTTTTTTGATGGTGATTGATGTGGTTTTTATGTGGGGGTTGAATATCCCTTTTGGATATCTGGCTGGGCTGCGATGGGGATGGACTCCATTTTGGGTTTTTATATGTCTGAAAATAGACACTGTGTGCAAATCATTTGTATGCCTGTGGCGACTCATTCAGGGCAAATGGATTAAAAATGTCAATGAAACGTGCTGGACGGAGAAGTGTAGGACACGTTGACAAGTGTTGGCATCAGTTGTGAAGTACTAACAGAAAAACGGTAAGAAAGGATGGTTTGATTATGTCTGCAGAATATTCTATTCGTAGTTTGCTTGAAAAAGGCGAGTTTGTTTGGGCTCCTTGCGTATACGACTGTTTGTCAGCTCGATGCGCTGAGCTGGTCGGTCATAATGCGGTTCTGGTGAGCAGCTGTGAGTTGGAATATGCGATGAATGGTATTCCTGCCGGTATGTACAATTGGGAGGAGTATATTTACGCTGCAGAGCGTATCTGCAATTCTACGAAACTTCCTGTTATCATTGACGGCGAGAACGGCGGCGGAACTCCGATGCAGGTTTATCGGAATGTTAAGCGACTGGCGGAGGTCGGCGCGATGGCAATTTCCATCGAGGATACGAATTGCGGAGCTTTTGCGACCGGTTACACATATGCCAGTGGATACGGTTATATGGATGCAGAGAGATGGGCTGCGAATGTCCATGCTGCGGTGGATGCGACGAAGGGGACCGACTGCATGATCATTGCCCGCACGGATTGCAAGGGCGGCGGGGCACCGCAGACCGGTGCAATCGCTAAATTTGGGGGCATGGGGCTGGAGGAAGCTATCCGCCGTGCGGAAATGGGATATGAAGCTGGAGCTGAGATTACAATGATCCAGAATATCTGTCATGCGGACTGTGAAGAGGAATGCCGTGAAATCAGTCGGCGTCTGTCTAAGCCCGGAAGATACTTATTTTACCCGGATGTTCATGCGACGGACGGAAAACCGGACGCTTCGCTGGAGCAGATGCAGGAGTGGGGATTCCATTTGGTCAGCAATCATGTTGCCATGAAGGGAGCTGCCCGCGGCATGCTGGAGTTCTTCCGGGAGAATTTCAAGAATAAGAATACTGTGTACAGCGAGAACCATGATATCGATCCCAGCGGTGAATTTGATATCGGTCATGAGTTTCATCTCTTTAAGTTTGAAGATTATATTGATTTGGATCAGAAATATCGTGCATATGAAGAAGGACTTCGAACAAATCAAAAGTAATAGAGCATCTGATTTGAATTCGTTTTTTAGTTGTAATAGTATTTAGTGTGATTTTAATTATGGATATTTTTTCACTGAATATGACAAGAGAGTGTATGCATGACAATTTACGATATAGCAAAGATGGCGGGGGTATCTGCAAGTTCGGTTTCTCGTGTAGCGAATGACAAACCGGGAGTAAATCGTGCTACACGGGAGAAAATTCAGGCTCTCTTGAAAGAGTACAATTACGTGCCGGACACAAATGCCAGAAATTTGGTCAATCAGTCGAATCGCACAATCGGTATTCTGACCGACGATATTGACACGCTGCATCAGGTGGAAGGATGTCATCGCGTGGAATACGAGTTGATGCGCAGTGGATACTATTGCTTCGTCAAGTACATCGGACGTGGTTCAGATGCAGTGGAAAGCGCAATGTTGGATCTGGCACAGCACCGTGTAGAAGGAGCAATCTGTCTTGGGGATGCGTTTCGTGATGTGGGTAAAGTTACTCGTGCTGTGGAACAGCATTTGCCGAAAACACCCGTGGTGATGGTACACAACACCATGAATTTCCAACGATCCAATATTTATTCGGTGGGAGCGGATGAAGCAGCTGGGATCCAAAGCTGTGTGGATCATCTTGGGAAAAAGGGGCGGCAGAATCTGATCATGGCAATCAATGAAAGCCGAATCAGTGGTGCTTTGATTCAGGATTCTTTTGAATCCGCCGTCGAGCGCAACAAAAAAGTCAGCGGCAGCGTTTACGTTGGTATTCCTGCCTCTGTGGATGGCGGGGAGAATCTGGCGGAGCGTCTGCTGCGGGAGCATATGGATGTGGACGGCATTATCTGTGCGAATGATCTGATTGCCATCGGTGTGCTGAATATTCTGAAAGAGAAGGGAATTCAGGTTCCGCAGCAGGTGTCGCTGATCGGAGAGAATAACAGTTCTTTCTGCGAGACATGCAGGCCGCGCCTGACTTCGCTGGATACCATGATTTCGATGTCGAGCATCATGGCTGCACGCACCCTGATTGATGTACTGGAAGGACGGGAACCGAGTCACCACGTGATGCTGCAGATGACAATTGTCGAGAGGGGAACAACGTGAGCCTTTCCGAACCGCATGTGCTGCTGTTCATCATTCGGTGTCTGCAGAGAAATCGGCATGTCACCGCCGACCGAGACACCATCGGAAAATCTGCTTGCAACGTGTCCTGTGTTGTGGTATCGTTCATTCGTTATGTGTGTTCCCTTGCTCAGGGGCCGGCACTCCGGTTGGCAGTCGGAAGGCAGCCAATGGCCGCTCCTTAGTGGTGGGAGGTTGTACAAGACCTGCAGCTGCAGGCAGAAAGAGGAGACAATGATTACCAAAGAGATGAAGGAAGAGATCATTAAGGAGTATGGCCGCAAGGAAGGCGACACCGGTTCCTCCGAGGTTCAGATCGCAATTCTTACCGCAAGAATTACGGATCTTACTGAGCATATGAAGAAGAACCCGAAGGATTATCACTCCAACCGTGGTCTGCTCAAGATGGTAGGTCAGAGAAGGGGCCTTCTGGATTATCTGAAGAAGACAGACCTTGAGAAGTATCGTGCTCTGATCGAGAAGCTGGGCATCAGAAAGTAATTACGTTTATAAAGGGAAGGCGGCGCATGGGCCGGGCGGATGTCCGGTCCGGCGTCGCCTTCTGTTGTTGCAGCTGTTCGGAGTTCTCGAGAACTCTGAGCAGCTGCGTTCATACAACCGTGTGAGGGCGCAGAACAGTGCGGAATCAGACGGCTGCGGTATTTATCATCCGGGGACGAAGGACCCCCGGAAGGAAGAAAAGGGTTAAGAGAATGGATTACAACGTAGAGAAAAAAGGCAATTACACCACCTATTCCATGGAATTGGCCGGCCGCACCCTTTCTGTCGATATCGGCAGATTCGGAAAGCAGGCCAATGGCTGTGCATTCATGCACTACGGAGATACCACCGTTCTGTGCACGGCGACAGAGTCTGCAGCTCCCAGGGATGGGGTGGATTTCTTCCCTCTGTCGGTAGAGTACAGCGAGAAGTTCTATGCGATCGGCAAGATTCCCGGCGGCTTTAAGAAGAGAGAGGGAAAGGCAAGCGACAATGCGGTTCTGACCAGCCGTGTCATTGACCGCCCGATGCGCCCGCTGTTCCCCAAGGACATGCGCAACGATGTCACACTGGAGTGCATGGTGATGAGCGTGGATCCCGCGTGCCGTCCGGAGCTGGTTGCCATGATGGGGGCTCCTCTTGCAACCACCATTTCCGATATTCCGTTTGCAGGTCCGTGCGCAGCAACGCAGGTTGGTCTGGTCGACGGAAAGGTGATCATCAACCCCGGTCAGAAGGAATGGGATGAGGGCGATCTGTGCCTGACCGTTGCATCCTCTGCAGACAGAATTCTGATGATTGAGGCGGGCGCCAACGAGATCCCCGAGGCAGATATGCTCTCTTATATCTATCAGGCAGATGCAGTGAACCAGGAGCTGATTCGGTTCTACAGCTTCATTCAGAGCGAGGTTGGAAAGCCGAAGCAGGAGTATGTTTCTGTTGCTGTTCCGGAGCAGATGTTCGAGGATATGAAGAAAATCGTTCCGGCAGAAGAGATGGAGAAGGCGGTCTTCACGGACGACAAGCAGACGCGTGAGAAGGCTGTGGCAGAGATCACGGAGAGACTTAAGGAGGCCTTTGCCGACAACGAGGCTTATCTTGCTCAGCTGGGCGATGCTGTTTATCAGTATGAGAAGAAGACGGTCCGCAAGATGATCCTGAAGGATCACAAGCGTCCTGACGGCCGCGAGCTGACGCAGATCCGCCCTCTGAACGCAGAGGTCGGCCTGATCCCGAGAGTACACGGCTCTGCAATGTTCCATCGCGGACAGACGCAGATCGTGGATGTCTGCACACTGGCTCCTCTGTCCGATGCACAGCGCGTGGAAGGACTGGATCCCAACGTGACAGAGAAGAGATATGTGCATCAGTACAATTTCCCGGCATACTCCGTAGGTGAGACCAAGGTCTCCAGAGGACCGGGACGCCGTGAGATCGGTCACGGTGCACTGGCAGAGAGAGCACTGCTGCCGGTTCTGCCGTCGGTGGAGGAGTTCCCTTATGCGATCCGCTGTGTATCTGAGACCATGGAGTCCAACGGCTCCACCTCGATGGCCAGCACCTGTGCATCCTGCATGGCACTGATGGATGCCGGCGTTCCGATCAAGAAGCAGGTTGCAGGAATTTCCTGCGGACTGGTGACCGGAGAGACCGACGATGATTTCGTGCTGCTGACCGATATCCAGGGTCTGGAGGATTTCTTCGGTGATATGGACTTCAAGGTGACCGGCACGCATGACGGCATTACGGCCATCCAGATGGATATCAAGATCCACGGTCTGACAAGAGCCATCGTAGAGGGTGCATTTGCACGCTGCAAGGATGCCCGTGAGTTCATCATGAACGGCGTTATGAGTCAGGCAATCGCTGAGCCTCGCAAAGAGGTGGGCAAGTATGCTCCGAAGATCGACATGGTTCAGATCGATCCTGAGAAGATCGGTGAAGTGGTCGGCCAGAGAGGCAAGACGATCAACGAGATCATCAAGAGAACCGGCTGCCAGATCGATATCGATGAGGACGGACGCGTATCCATCTGCGGTACAGATGCTGCTGGCATGGCAGATGCCAAGAGAATGATCAACGTCATCACGACGGACTTCTACGAGGGTCAGGTTCTGGACGGCGTAGTTGTCTCGATCAAGGAGTTCGGCGCATTCCTTGAGTTTGCACCGGGCAAAGAGGGCATGGTTCACATTTCCAAGATTGCTCCCCGCCGCATCGAGCATGTAGAGGACGTTCTGACGCTCGGCGATGAGGTTCGCGTCATCTGCCTTGGAAAGGATAAGCTCGGCCGTGTATCCTTCTCCATCAAGGACGCACCGAAGGATAATCAGTAATGGGCAGTATTGCAGAAGAGATCGGGCGCCGCAGGACGTTCGCCATTATTTCCCACCCGGATGCCGGCAAAACAACGCTGACGGAGAAGTTTCTCCTTTATGGAGGAGCGATCAATCAGGCCGGCTCGGTAAAGGGAAAGGCAACCGCCAAAACGGCGGTGTCCGACTGGATGGAAATTGAAAAAAAGAGAGGAATCTCGGTGACCTCCTCCGTGCTGCAGTTTGAGTATGACGGCTGCTGCATCAATATTCTGGACACTCCCGGTCACCAGGATTTCTCAGAGGATACCTATCGCACCCTGATGGCGGCGGACTCCGCCGTCATGGTGATCGACGGCTCCAAGGGCGTGGAGGCACAGACGAAGAAGCTGTTCAAGGTCTGCGCCATGCGGCATGTCCCTATTTTTACCTTCATCAACAAGATGGATCGGGATGCCAAGGATACCTTTGAGCTGTTGGATGACATTGAGAAGAATCTCGGGGTGGAGACCTGCCCGATGAACTGGCCCATCGGCTCCGGAAAGGCGTTCATGGGCATTTATGACAGGGACTCCAACGAGGTGGTGCAGTATTCGGATACGCAGAAGGGGACGAAGGAAGGAAAGGAAACCAGAGTCTCTCTGGAGGATCAGGATAAGGTCATCGCCGAGATCGGGGAGGATGCCTACGAAAAGCTGACAGGGGAAATTGATCTTCTGGACGGGGCATCGGCAGAGTTCGACCTGGAGCGGATTCAGGCGGGACAGCTGACACCGGTGTTTTTCGGCTCCGCTCTGCAGAATTTTGGCGTGGAAATCTTCCTGCAGGCCTTCCTGAAGATGGCGCTGCCCCCGGTTGCCAGGATCAGCGGCGGAGAGCCGGTGGACCCGGTGAATACGGGCTTCTCGGCATTTGTGTTCAAGATTCAGGCCAATATGAACAAGGCACATCGCGACCGCGTCGCCTTCATGCGGATCTGCTCCGGTAAATATGAGGCAGGCATGGAGGTTCGTCATGAGCAGAGCGGTCGGATTCAGCGTCTGTCGCAGCCGCAGCAGCTGATGGCCAGCTCACGGAAGGTGCTGGACGAGGCCTATGCCGGCGACATTATGGGCGTGTTTGATCCGGGAATTTATTCCATCGGAGATACGGTGTGTCTGCCGGCGGATCATTTCCACTACGAAGGAATTCCTACCTTTGCGCCGGAGCATTTCGCGAGGGTGCGCCAGGTGGATACCATGAAGCGCGATCAGTTCGTGAAGGGAATCCGTCAGATTGCGCAGGAGGGCGCCATTCAGGTGTTCCAGGAGTACAATACCGGTATGGAAGAAATTATTGCCGGTGTTGTGGGTGTTCTGCAGTTTGATGTACTGGAATTTCGGTTAAAGAGCGAGTATAATGTAGACATTCGGTTGGAAATGCTGCCGTATGAGAACATTCGCTGGATCACGAAGTGCAGCGGTGATGTGAAGAACATCGTCGGGACGACGGATATGAAGCTGGTCAAGGATATGAAGGATCAGCCGCTGCTGTTGTTCGTCAATGCGTGGAGTCCGCAGATGGTTCTGGACCGCAACAAGGGGCTGGAGCTGGAAGAGTTCTCAAGAAACTGATAACGGCCTGCCGTCTTTGGAACAGGAAAGCCGGGAGACAGAGCAGTTGTGTCGGCAGTTGATGTATTCCGTTATGTTATGCGCTGAAAGGAGCAGAGCTGCAGGGCCCTGCTCTGAATAAGGGGATGTAGCTCAGCTGGGAGAGCGCCAGGTTCGCAATCTGGAGGTCGCGGGTTCGATCCCCGTCATCTCCACGAGACCAGAAAGCCTTTATTTACAAGACTTTCTGGTCTTTCTTTATGCCTGTGAGCAAATGAAAATGTGTCAAAAAATGAGTGCTTGCCAGTGACTTGCCAGTGGATGGTCATTTTTCTCCCTCCAAACGTTTTTGCAAGATTTCACTTGCCAGTTTATCCCGTTCCTTGAAAGCATGACTGTAAACGCGGAGAGTGATGGACGGATCAGAATGGCCGAGACGTTCCGCGACAGTCTCAGGGTCTAATCCAGAGGCTACCAGAATGGAGGCTGTGGTGTGCCTGAGTTCATGAAATTTGATCAGGGGTAGTTCCGGCTGGCCTTCGGTCCTGGATGCATTGTAGACCTTTATGATGCGCTGCATTTCGAGTCTTGGTGTAGAGAGAGCCATGGGAAGACCGTTATCCTGGGTAAAGCAGAAGTTTTCTGCAAGGGTCCGGCTTCCCTTCCACGCGGTTCCCATATCACGCATGCGTTGTTTTATTTCATTCTTCAGGTTCTGGAGCATGGTCATCACGCTGGGCGGAAGATCAATATCGCGGAAGCTGGAGTTTGACTTGGGATTTTTAATAAAGGATCCATTCTGAGAGGTGTAGGCCAGTGACTGATTGATAATAATGCATGAGTTGTCGAAGTCTACGTTTTTCCAGATAAGGCCGAGAAGTTCACCACGACGGCAGCCAGAGTACAGTGCTAGAGTGTAGAGTGACTGAAGCTGAAGAGAGACATTCATTGTTCCTTGCAGATGCGGTTTGACATGGACAATCTTTCCGCTTCGATTCTGGGTGCTTCCGGCTGCCATGATTGGTATCGGTTTTCTGATGACATCCAAAAAAAGCGCCGCCTCATCGATGGTGAAGCAGTGCATCTTCTGACTCTGCCGTTCAAGTTCCTTCTTATTCCGGCTTTTCCTTGTCCTCACAAGACAGGGATTGCTGTCAATCAAGCCATTCTCCCATGCTGAGGACAAGATGGAAGAGATCACAGCTTTCGAATTCCGAATACATTCTTCTGAGTATGTGCCGGTCCGCTTTCCTCCACTATATGAGTAGGTGGAGGAGCGCAGATCGTTCACGAAGCTCTGGATTGTCATTGGCTTGATAGCGGATAACTTCATGTATCCGATCCTGGGCAGGATAATTTTGTCCAGTAATCCTCTGTATGTGGCGATGGTTGTCTTCTCCAATTCTCCGACAGCATAGGATTCCATCCACTCGCTTGAAAACGCTTCGAACGTGGCATTGCTGTCTCCGGAAGTTCCCGTCTTACATTTGCGTTCAAAGTCTACAGCAAATTCATTCAATGCCTTCTGGTTAGCACGGTCGGATTTCTTAGGATCTGGGCGAAATGTAGCGTACTTATATACATTTTTTCCGTGGCTGGAGCCACAATAAACGCTGACTTCGTAGTTATCCTTACGTTTCCTTATGGTAGCCATTATGAGTCCTTCTTTAAGGCTTTCTGACGGTTGCCTACTACCATGCCGTGGATGTATCCGTATGCCATGAGTTGTTCTTCGTCCGAGAGACTGCGGAAGTCTTCAAGCATGTCGTATTCGCGAAAGTTTCCGGCCATGGATGTTTCCATGGTAATCACTTCTTTTTGGGGCGATGTACCAAACATCAGAAAGTCTGCTGAGGTGCGAAACAGTTTGCAGATCTTTGCAAGAGCTTCTATTTTGGGCTCAGTTCCTCTATCCCAATGAGAGACGATGCTGCATGACATGTCTAATTTCAAAGCAAGTTCCCGGTTGCTCATTCCGTGAGCATTTGCAAGACCGTGGATCCTGGCTACCATTTCCTTCATGTTATATTCCATGTTTTCCTCCTTTTAAGATATCTTCGATTCGTATGATTTTCTTTCATCTAGCGAGTCCAAGTATGTGTCGCACATTCCTCCGGCGTATCCGAGGAGCTTATTCTTCAGTTCAACAGGGAGCTGACGATAGTATTTGAGAAGTTTCCGTTCATCGTTGGATGACGTATAGTCGGATGCATCATCTTCCATACCAGTCAACAGATAGGTAGGAGTTATTTTCAAAAATTCACATATCGGCATTATGTATTCTGACGTAGGATTTCGATTCTTTAAGTTCCATCCATTCACCGTGCTTTGCGATGCGCCCAGGTATCTAGCCAGTTCGATTTGTTGGATTCCTCTGTCTTTTAATATTTGTATAATACGCTGTCCGACAGTCATGGCATAAATTCTCCCTAATAACCCTAATATGCTGTTTACAAAACCGCAGATGCGGTTTATTATTGAGTTGTTCCGATGAAGTACGCAAATGAGCATCTATCAAAAGTCGATTTTAGCACACGGAACAGCCAAGGTCGAGAAAGGAAGGGCATGTATAAGAACGCAGCAGAGTGGTGTTACAAAGCGAAGACGGAGATGCAGCGGCAGGGCATTTCTCAAGTTGATTTAGCAAAAGCTATTGGACGAACAAGGCAGAGCGTGTCAAAGGTCCTCAACGGTACAATGATATGTCAGCCGGCAGTCGATGATATATCTGCGTATTTGAAGATCTCCAATGAGTATTAAACAACAAATGTGGTTGGAAAGGTCTGGGTTCTGAGTAATGGGTAAGAATGAAAATGTGTACTTTGAAGCCAGAAAAGAGGCTTCAAGATGGGATGACAGGCTGGGGAGCAGAGAAACAGCTGCGGCTATGTTAGGCATTTCTCCGTATTCGTTGGCTGATTACGAACTAGGAAACACAAAAGTTGTTCCCGTCGATAAGGTCGTGCTTATGGCAGATCTTTACAAAGCACCAGAGTTAAAGACCTGGTATTGCAAGCATGAATGTCCGATTGGCCGGAATCTTCCTCTGGCGACAGAGCAGAAGGGGCTGGAAGGAATCGCATTAAGACTCATTGGTGGGTTAGAAGATGCCAAGGATATTCAGCGAGGGTTGATCGAGATTGCCCAAGACGGAAAGGTATCCGCAAACGAGCGAGATGCTTGGGACAAAATTATTGGGCAGCTAAACAATCTGTCAGAAGTGATCAGTGAGATTCGGTTGTATGCCGAGAAGGTGGGAACATGAAATATAGCTTCATCAAAGAAAGAAACGGGAAACATTTCCGGTATAACTATGGAACCGATAATTTGGAGTACGTGATCTTCTATCACAAGAAGTGGGTTGCTTTTGATTGGATCAGCGTATCGCGACTCGATTGGAAATCAAAATGGGCGCGGAACGAGATCATCGATGATTTTTGCGAAATGATTGAGGATGCGAACTTCGGGGCAAAATACAACGTAAAACTGGAAGGTGCGGATTTTAGTACGCAGTATAACGTGGTTATTGTTTGAGGAGCGTGGAATGAAAATTAGACCAATGTATCAGATCTGCCAATATTGCGGTGAGGAGATCTTAGAGGGTGAGGATTTCTATATGGGGATCCGAGGCGCGTATTGTGCCGGCTGTCTGAACGAAATGGATGCAAAAGAGTTCCTTTTGTTGGAGGGGGAACATCTGGAAGCGGCTACAGCGGAATATCCAGACATGGATGAAGCGGTTTAAGAAGGAGGAAAAAGATGGCAAGTGAAGATCAGATGAACAAGAAAATGGAGATCGGGACATTTGAAGGAAAACCGGTAAGCATTTCACCAAACGACGTAAGAAATTATCTGGTATCCGGTGATTCTGAGAAAGTCACAATCAAAGAGATCATGATGTTCATGAATCTCTGCAAATTTAATGGTTTGAACCCTTGGCTGAAGGAAGCCTACTGCATCAAGTACGGATCTTCCCCGGCAACGATGGTGGTTGGCAAGGAAGCCTACTTAAAGAGAGCAGAGGCGAATCCGGCATACGACGGATCAGAAGCCGGGATCATTGTTTTTGCCAAGGACGGCACGGTAGAGAACCGCGTCGGAACCTTCCACCTGAAGGATGAAGAAGTGGTCGGTGGTTGGGCAAGAGTATGGAGAAAAGACAGATCTCATCCGGTAACAATCGAGGTGTCCTTCGATGAGTATGCAGGGCGCACGAAAGATGGCCAGCTCAACTCACAGTGGCGTTCGAAGCCGGCAACGATGATCCGTAAGGTTGCACTGGTTCAGGCACTTAGAGAGGCATTTCCGGGCAATATTGAGGGCCTTTATGAAGCTGAGGAGATGTCATCTCAGGAGCCTCAGGACATTGAGGTGGAGTCAAAGGTAATGGATCCGCTGGCAAGTGAAAAGAAGCCAAAAGAACCGGCTGCGGATGATTTTGAGGCATATGAAGAAATCGATATAGACAACATTTAGCAGGAGGACAGGTTATGCGTGGAGAATTTGATTTTGACGGTGTGAAGGAACGGATTCCGAGGATGGGATCCATCAAGGAGACGGCAGAGATTTTCAATCTCCCGGCACATCTGGTTAGGATGCTGATTGAGGACAAGAAGGTCGCTTATATCAGAGCCGGAAAGAAGAAGTTTTATGTGAATCAGGATTCACTGGCGAGATATTTGGAGACGGCAAATCTGGCAGACGATATGAAGTTTGCAGTGATGCTTGGAGGAGAGTCTGTTGTTCAAGCTGAAGGATAGTAACTACTACTCGAAGGAAGCAGATCTGGAATATTGGTCTGCTTCTCAATATAAAGATTTCTGTGGTTCATTAGGCCGTCCTGGGTGTGAATTCAGAGCGATGGAAAAGATCAACAGGAGGTGGCAGGAAGATCCGTCACCGGCATTGACCATTGGATCCTACGTGGATTCCTACTTCGAAGGGACAAATGCATTTCACATATTTCGCGCGGAGCATCCGGAGATCGTCAAGGAGAACGGAGATCTGTATGCCAAATATGCGGTTGGAGACGTCCTCATCAACCGGTTGAAAAAGAATGAGCTGGCAATGCGGTATTTGTCCGGACAGCATCAGACAATTATGACGGGCGAGCTGTTCGGTGCACCATGGAAGATCAAGATGGACAGTTATTTCCCTGGTAAATGCATTGTGGATCTGAAGACTACAGAGAAGGTGGACAAGGCATTCTGGGTGAAGGATTTGGGGCAGTACGTGAATTTCATCCAGTATTGGGGTTATGAGTTCCAAGGGGCGGTGTATCAAGAGATTGTGAGACAGAATACGGGGGAAAAATTGCCATTCTGCATTGTGGCTGTGGACAAACAGAAACATCCGACAGTGACTCCTCCGGTCTGGATTGAGCAATATATCTTGGATGATGCCCTGGCTAAGATCGAAATGAACATGCCTCACTTGATCAGAGTTAAGTCTGGCCAAGAGGAGCCAACAAGATGTGGTAGCTGTGACTGCTGCAGGGATCTATATGATCCGACAGAGCCGATCAATTCCGGAGATCTGCTATTTTCATTTTTTTAATGCTCATATGAGTAGCTCATTTGTCACAACGACAAATAAATGTGCTGACTTTGTGATTGATTAGGTATATATTATCGGCATGGGGGAATAGGCGTGGCACATATCTTTTGTATTCTATTTCTCCAATTCTGGAGGGTTGATCCATGAATGAGAGTTTTGTTTTTCGCAGAGTATTTGCTGATGCATTGAGAAACCTTCCTGGCGAAGATTTCAAGGATTGCATGCTTGCGATTTGTGACTATGCATTGGACGGGAAGGAACCAGCGGGCGGAATTGCGAAAGGATTTTTAAAGATTGTAAAGCCGGCCTTTAACGTAGAAATGCAGAAGGAAATGAAGGAAGAGGCTGAAGTCTGGGCTGAAATTATGAACAAGGGGTGAGAAATGAGCAATAGTTTTGTGTTTTACGAAAGTTTTGCAGAGGCGCTGCAGGATCTTCCCGATGCAGAATTTAAAAAGTGCGTAATGGCTCTGTGTTCATATGTTTTTGAAGATGAGGATCCAAACGTGGATTCCATCGCAGTCAAAATATTTTTCGCCATGGCAAGACCGCTTCTCGATGCCAATATTGCAAAAAAAGAAAACGGCAGTAAAGGTGGCCGACCGAAGAAAGTGGAACGTGAAAAACAGGAAGAGAAACCTATGGTTATGAAATCAAAAACCATAAGTTATGAAACCGAAAACCATAGGTTTTCAAAGTCGAAACCTGATGTAGATGTAGATGTAGATGTAGATGGTGATGTAGATGGTGATGTAGATGGTGATGTAGATGGTGATGTGCGTGGACGCAATGCGACGATGGGGGTGGTTCCGACA
>CAVAJA010000292.1:0-2047 GCA_963588615.1 Lachnospiraceae bacterium
CTGCACTCCCGTCCGAGGTTCCGTTGTTATCCAGCTGTTTTAAACTCAGCTGCCGGGACAACTCCGACGCGCGGGCCTGTTTCTCGTCATACTCCGCCTGCAGGGCATCCACCTGCGCCTGAAGAGTGTCGTAGGCTGCCTTGGTTTTGGTCTCTTCGTCCTTATATTCCTGAAGTTTGTTCTGATCGGTCAGCTGATCCACAATGGCATTGTTGGTGTCCTCCGCATTTCGCTGCAGTTCCCTCGTTCCGGACACATATTGTTCTCCGGATGCTGCCTGCGCATCCGCCAGTGCCTGTTCATTCGTACTCTGCGTCAGCGCATTTTCCCGGTCGGAGAGTGCCTGCTGCTGTTCCTTTAATTCAAGGTCTCTCTGCGTCTGCGTCGTATCGATGGTGTAGAGAACATCACCGGCGGACACAACATCTCCCACGGATACATACACCTCATCAATGACAAGTGCATCCTGGCTGCTGGCCCCCTGAACATTCATGGAGCTTTCCTGCCCGCTGATGATCTTCCCCTTCGCTGTGTACACGTTCTCAACATCCGTCCGCACTGCAGTCTCAATCACAGGGCCAGCGTCAGCAGTGCTGTCCTGTTTCCTGCAGCCGGACAATCCCATCGATCCCATCATTCCGAGAATCAGAGCATATGAAATGTATTGATTGCGGATCTTGCGATTCATAATGAGCAAACTCCTGCTGCCGCGCAGCAACTGTATGGTGAGCAATAATACGGTTATTAAACCACTGCCCTACGGTGAAGTCAACCGCAAAGGAGCTCGTCTGCATGTTCAGAGACCCCGCAGCCGCTGTCCGATACCTGTACTGCAGCGATCACACCAAAAAGGCAGTGCCGCAGACTGCAGCACCGCCCCATCACAAAATTTTCATTCAATTGTAATGCTCCAGGCAAAACTCTTGCTCTCTCCCTTTTCCAGTACTTCGTGATGTCCCTCTTCATTGACGGAATTGGCCCAGCCGTTCCACGGCTCCATGCAGACAAAATGCTCCGCATCCTGCTGCCAGAGAACTCCGTTTGCGAACGCCGCTTCATCAAAGGCAACCGTCACCTTATGTCCGTTTCCTGCATCGGTGAAACGCATCGGACTCTTCACTCCTGTCATCAGACGAATGGAGTCCGAACAGCCCTCTTTCCTCGTCAGCGTAATCGTCTCCGGTGCAGCCGGCTGCTCTCCCTTCGCATCCTCGCTGCAGGTAGCGGCTTGGATGTCAAAAGACACGTTCTCCAGGCTGCTCGCCGCATAGTACGGATGAAATCCTACACTGAACGGGAGACTTTTCTCAGAAGGGTTGGTCACGATCAGGGTCAGCTTCGCCGTATTTTTTTCGAGCTCATAGCGCATGGTCAGATGAAAATCAAACGGATAGACGAATTTCGTCAGACCGTTTGCCTCGAGCGACAGCTCAATGCACGAACTCTCCGCCTTTTCCACCTTCCACGGAAGCAGATCTGCGAACCCGTGGACCTCCATGGGATAAGAAACTCCATCGAATACATGGGCTCCCCCGTCCGGTCTGCTGCAGCTGGGGAACAAAATCGGAATTCCGCAGCGGGGACGATCCGTAGATTCGTAATTCCCGTCTCGAAGCCACAGATATTCCTCCCCTCCCTTTGTAAATGAAGTTGCCATGCCGCCTTTCTGCGGTGTAACCGTCAAAGCACAATCACCGTCCGCAAGAATCAATGTCTCGTATTCTGCGCCGTTTTTCTCATACACTCCCCTGCTCAATTCTGCCATTTCTGCTGCCCCTTTCGTTTTGTCATCTGCCTGCTGCTATTCATCCTTAAGCTATTCATCCTTGGCTCTTCTTACCAATTCTGCGGTAATGTCTTTCCAGGTAATGTTCTTCTCTGCCATCACCACCATCAGATGATACATAAGGTCAGAAATTTCATACACTGTCTCGACAGGATCCGGATTTTTCGCTGCTATGACAATTTCCGTGCACTCCTCACCCAGTTTCTTAAGCATCTTGTCGAGTCCCTTATCGAACAGATAATTCGTATAGGACCCTTCCTT
>CAVAJA010000293.1:0-4680 GCA_963588615.1 Lachnospiraceae bacterium
TACATATTCCGATGCTTCGAACAAAAAGAATTTTTTCCCGGCAAGACCAACTGAATCAGAGCCCTCGCCCACGTAAAAACACTTTGACAGGATACACCCTGTCTGCCGACATTGTAAAGGTTTTGAATTCCGTAACCATGCCGCTAATTCGTACCTTCCTTCTCAAAATAGTCCTTCGCCAGCTTCACAACGGTTCCGCTCAGAAGGAATACACCGATCAGATTCGGAATTGCCATCAATCCGTTAAAGGTATCCGCAACGTCCCACAGCAGTCCCAGATCCACGGTTGCCCCCAGGATAGCTACAAAGGAATAAACTACAAGGAACGGGCGAACCACCTTTTCTGAAGAGAATAAAAAGCTGATGCAGCGGGATCCGTACAATCCCCAGCTGATGATTGTTGAAAATGCAAAACAGCACAATGCCAATGCCGTAAACAAGGATATCCATCCGCCATAAGTCACGGTAAAGCCTGAGATCGTCAGTTCTGCGCCGGCAGCTTCTCCATAGCTCACAGCGGTTCCGCTGCAGAGAATCACCAGTGCCGTCAGAGTGCAGATTACAATCGTGTCCGCAAAAACCTCGAAAATTCCGAACATTCCCTGTTTCACAGGTTTTTCTGTATCCGCACAGGCATGTGCGATCGAACCGGTTCCAAGTCCCGCCTCGTTGGAGAAGATTCCTCTGGAAACCCCTTTCTTCATGCTCAGAAACAAGCTTCCCACCATGCCCCCGGTAAATCCTTTCGGTGAAAAAGCACCTCCGAAAATGGAACCGAACACCTCCGGGAGCCGCCGATAGTTGATCAGAACAACCCCCAATGCCATGACGATATACATCAGTGCCATGAACGGAACCAGCTTTTCCGTCACATTTCCGATGCGCTTTATGCCACCCAGCAGAATCAGCGCCACCAAAAAAGCAATCACAATCCCGATAATCAGATTCATCATCGAGAGATTTTCTTTTCCCAGCGAGCTGAAATTAATGACCGCAGTGTCGATCGCGGTGGTAATAGTATTTACCTGTGTTGCATTTCCTGTTCCAAATACGGTCAGAACGCCGAACAACGAATACAGCAAGGCAAGCCAGTTCCACTTTTTCCCCAGTCCGTTTCGGATGTAATACATCGGACCTCCAACCAGCTCTCCGCCTGCACTGCGCTCATGAAAATGTACCGCCAGAGTTACCTCAGCAAACTTCGTGCACATGCCAAGGAGAGCAGAGCACCACATCCAGAATACTGCACCAGGTCCTCCAAGTGCAATCGCTCCCGCCACACCGGCAATATTCCCGGTTCCAACCGTTCCCGCCAGCGCCGTGCAGACCGCCTGAAATGGCGTGATCGCTCCATCGGAAGCTTCCTTTTTCTGAAACATGCGTCCCAATGTCGTGCGCATTGCATAACGAAATCTGCGAATCTGCAGGAATCCTGTCCGGCAGCTCAGATACAAACCGACGCCAAGAATGCAGACCATCGCAGGAACGCCCCAGATAAACCGGTTTACCACCTGGTTGATCTCTATTATTGTTTCTGTCATAAAATTTCCTCCCCCGTCTAAAACACGCGTGAAAGGATCATTTTACATCATCGATGCCGAATATGGCTATCCCCGATTTTTGCACACACGGACTAGTCCATGTACGCCCCCTTCATTGCACTGGTGGCGTGCTGCGCATAGAGCTTTAAAAGTCCTTTTTTATATTTGCTGGTAAATCCCGGCCACCTTTTCCTGCGCTCTTCCAGTACATGTTCGATTTCTTCAGGGCTTTTCTCTTCTCCATGGATGCCGACAATGGCCAACTTCCGCTCCGCAACATCCAGTTCAATCAGATCCCCCTCCTCGACCAGCGCAATGGGGCCGCCTGCCGCCGCCTCCGGCGACACATGTCCGACAACAGGCCCTCTTGATGCACCGGAAAATCGCCCGTCCGTTATCAGCGCTACGCTTGACGCAAGCTCAGGATCTGAGCAAATGGCTTCTCCGGTATAAAACATCTCCGGCATTCCGCTGCCCCTCGGCCCTTCATATCGAATAAACACTGCATCTCCAGCATGGATTTTGCCCTTTAAGATTGCCTCAATTGCCTCTTCTTCACTGTTGTAAGGTTTTGCTCTCAAGCGGGCATGGAACATTTCCCTCGGGCATGCCGTATGTTTGATCACTGCACCTTCCGGTGCAAGATTTCCTCTCAGAATTGCAATACTGCCGTCTGTTCCGTGCGGATGATTGAAATCCGCAATGATATCCGTCCGCTTGATTTCTCTCCCGAACAGCTGTGACTTTTCTCTTAAAATTTCATCACAATGCTCATAGAAGCCGCTGTTCTTAAGTTCCTCCAAATTTTCTCCAAGGGTCTTCCCTGTGACCGTCATAACATCCAGATGCAGCATGTCCTTAATTTCTTCCATGACTCTCGGAACACCGCCGGCGTAGTAGAAATATTGTGCCGGCCAATCCCCGGCAGGACGAATATTCAGCAAATAGTGAGCGCCGCGATGCATCTTATCAAACAGATCCGCATCAATCTCGAAGCCGAATTCATGCGCGATTGCAGGAATATGCATCACTGCATTGGTGGAACCGGAAATTGCGGCATGAACCATAATCGCGTTCTCAATGCTCTTCATCGTCACAATATCCTGTGCCGTAATCCCATCACAGATCAGCTGCATCAGCTGTTTGCCCGCATCGTATGCAGCCTTTTTCAGTTCCGGAGCGGTTGCAGGCATCAGCGCGGTCCCCGGCAGCATGAGACCGAGTGCCTCAGCCATAACCTGCATGGTCGATGCCGTCCCCATAAAGGAACATGCGCCGCAGCTGGGACACGCATTCTCCTTATAATAGGTGAACTGCTCAGCGGGAATCTCCCCTCTCTCGTACTGCGCACTGAATTTACCGATCTGCTCTAATGTCAACAGCTCATTGATTTTGCAGGACGGGTCATTCTCCACATATTCCGGCTTAATTACCTTGGCTTCCATAACGCCGCCGGTAATGACAATCGCACTCATCTCCTTCAGCCGTCCGATGCTCATCAGCATCGCAGGCATCGACTTATCACAGCTTGCAACAAAAACACCGCCGTCAAATGTTGTTGCGTTCGCCTGCGCTTCTACCAGATTTGCAATCGCATCTCTATGGGCCAGAGAATAATTAATTCCATCGTGCCCTTGTGACATTCCATCGCACATATCCGTCGCATAGTATCTGGCTGCTTTTCCGCCATTTTCATTGACTGCGCGAACTGCTTCCTCAACGAACCAATTCAGATGCGATGATCCCGGATGGCTGTTTCCGTACGTACTTTCCACGATGACCTGAGGTTTCTCAAGATCCTCACTGGTCCATCCCATGCCTCTTCTCAATGGGTCCATCTCAGGCGAGAGTTTTCTCACATGTTGGCTTTTCAGTTCCATATTCAAACTTCCTTCTTATGCACAGAATCTGCCCAGTATACTGGACAGATTCTGTCTATCGTTAATGACGATGATATCCTTATTAATTTATGCCCAGATAAAACTGATCAGGAACACAACAATAAACTGCAGAATCGAGCCGATTCCGGTTGTCAATGTCCAGGATTTAAATGCTGTCTTCAGATCAATATTCAAATACTGCTTCGTCAGCCAGAATCCGGAGTCATTTACATGTGAGAAGCTTCCCGCACCCAACATTGCAGCCATTCCGATGCAGGCAATATACATCTCGTTGTAGGTTGCGATCTGGGGAAATGCTGCAACAATTCCAAGCGTCATGGTAAGAGCAACCGTTGCAGATCCGATGCAGACGCGCAGCAATACAGCGATCAGGAATGCACATAAAATAACCGGGATCTTTGCAGAGGTAAATGCATTACCGATCAAGGTACCCATACCGGTGTATTTCATAACGAATTTCAGAACGCCGCCTGCTGCCGTCACCAATACAATCATCGCTACCGGCTGAAGAGACTTGTTGAATACCTTCTCAACCGTATCCATGTCAATTCCATTCTTCTTGCAAAGGAAGATGATTGCAAAGATGTTTGCAATGATCAGTGCCAGATACGGCTGGCCAATAAACGTCAGGACTTCAATGATTTTTGTCGCCACCGGTGAATCCGTTGTGATCATGGAGCAGGAGGAGCTGCAGAGAATCAAAACGATCGGAAGCAGAATCATCAACATAACGGTGGAGAACTTCGGCATATTCTCTTCGGAAATACTGCTGTCCTCCTCCACACCGGAAAGATTCGGAACCGGAACATAAATGTGCTTTGCGAAGATCAGCGACATAATGTACTTAACGATGAAGCAGGGAATTGTAACAATCAGAGCCACCAGTGTAACAGCTCCTACACTTACAGGAAGGTTGCCGGCAACAAGAAGTGGGGACGGTGTTGGAGGAATGCATCCGCCAAGTCCCAATCCCATCACCATGGGAAGCACATAATACAGAAGTGACTTATTTGTCTTCTTTGCGATAGAGCATGCGATTGGCATCATGATGATGAACGCCGGATCATAGAATACCGGGATACCGATCAGAACACCCGCCACCCCGAGGGCTAATGGTGCGTTTTTTTCGCCAAACGTCTTAACCAACGTGTTCGCGATTACCTGAGCCGCACCGCTGACCTCCAAAAGTCCGCCGAACATCGAACCAAGACCCACAATCAACGCGATGCTCGCAAGTG
>CAVAJA010000294.1:0-2173 GCA_963588615.1 Lachnospiraceae bacterium
GCATGGAGGCACAGATGAAGTCCCTCGCAAACCTTGGTGTTCTGGGCAACTTCGTCGGCATGCTGACAGATTCCAGATCCTTCCTGTCCTATACGCGCCACGATTATTTCCGCCGGATTATGTGCAACCTGATCGGCAAGTGGGTAGAGGATGGTGAGTACCCGAGCAACGAGGCTTCCCTTAAGAAGATCGTTCAGGGTATCAGCTGCTACAACGCAGACCGTTATTTCGGACTGTAAAAACTTCAGATGATAGAATAAAGAGAGCGGTCGGAGTCCTTTGGACTCTGACCGCTTTTTCTTTTTGAGAGAAATGCACTCGGCAGACACACGATCCCAGGAGCAAAATTTTCGATCTGCCCGGCGGCGGAAAGGCTGCAGACGGACGATCAGACGCAGGAGGTGCCCAAATTGGTGGTTCTGCGTTCCGCCAGCCGGCATTCAACGGAAAAGCTGTGCGGAACATCCTGTCTGCCGCCGAGGACAGCGATCAGGTGATCCACGGTGTTCAGGCACAGCGGTTCAATCTGATTGTCGATGCTGGATAGGGCCGGTTCCGTGCAGCGCGCCAGAAGTGAATTGTTGAAGCCGACGATGGCAAGCTCTCCGGGAACCGAAATCCCTTTGGCGGCAGCGTATTTCAGAGCTCCGACGGCAAGGAGATCATGCGTTGCGATAATAGAGTCAATGTTCGGAAAATTGGCGAGCAGCCGGGAGCAAACCTCATCGATATCGTTGGGAACGTTCCATTCAAGCGCAGAGAGAATGGGAAGTCCCGACGCCTGCAGGGCTTCTTCATAGCCTTTCTTTTTTTCAGACGCACTGTAGGATTTAGAATCCGTGAGGAAGAGAATGCGGTGATGGCGATTGGCAATCAATGCGGCAGTGACGGAGCGGATGGCCTCGCGGTCGCGGCTGACGGAGCAGTAAATCCCGTCGCCGTCGACGAGAGCATTGATCAGAAAAACAGGAACCTGCGCAGCAGCAGCCCGGATAAAAGCGGTTTCCTTGCGGCTGCCGTGACCGGAATAGGTAGAACCTACCAGAATCAAGGCATCGATATGCTTTGAGAGCAGCATCTGGACGTGGCTCTCCTTCTGTTCCTGCGTGAATCCGCTGCAGGAGAGGATGCAGTCATAGCCGTGGGCCTTCAGCTGTTTCTCAAGACAGGAGACGGCCACCGACATGTACAGATCATTGATGTCGGGAACGAGAATGCCGACGATATGCATGGTGTGAAGTCCAAGCCCCTGAGCAAAAACATTGGGGGTAAAGCCTTCCTGCTCGATGATGGAAAGAACCTTTTTTCGTGTTTTTTCGCTGACTTTCTCACTGCCGTTTACGACGCGGGATACGGTGGCGATGGAAACTCCGGCTAAGCGTGCAATATCGTAAATATTCATAGAGTTCTCCATAAGTAAGAAACGCAAAGGAAGGAAATTCAAGATGGGCGCAATGCCGTCACAAAGATCGGTTGTAAGCGCTTTCAAAGAAAATGATAGCGAGAAGGAGAGGGACTGTCAATGCGGGCATTGTTCGCATATTTGCCATAAATTTGTCGATTCATTAGGCTGGTTATTTAAAAATCGATGTGCAGGTTCCGGACAGCCGCAAAAAAGCGAGTCCTGCATCTGCAGAACCCGCTTTTCATGTGTATAAGATATGGAACAGCAAACCGCACTTGGGAAGCGGCAGCCCGCCGTGTGCATCAGCCGCGTACGGACTTTACGATGCCTGCAGCCTCAGAAACCAGCTTGGTGATCTCATCCCACTGACCGGCCTTGATCATGTCTCCCTTTACCATCCAGGAACCGCCGGCACAGAAGATCTTGCTGTTCTGCAGATATTCGGTGACGTTGGAAGCGCTGATTCCGCCGGTAGGCATCACCTTCAGAGAGGTGAGAGCAGCGGTGATGGCCTTGATCATCTTCAGACCGCCTGAAGGCTCAGCCGGGAAGAACTTCACGTGATCCAGACCAAGGTTGATGGCAGCGAGCATCTCGGAAGGAGACTGTGTACCGGGGCAAACCGGGATGTCCTTCTCGATGCAGTACTTGACGATGACGGGATCCAGTCCGGGAGAAACAATGAACTTTGCACCGGCAGCGACAGCACGATCTACCTGATCGATGGTGAGGACAGTGCCTGCACCGACGAGGAGCTCAGGAAACTTC
>CAVAJA010000295.1:0-5141 GCA_963588615.1 Lachnospiraceae bacterium
GAGCAAGGTGCCAGAGTGGCTGACGCTGTTCGGGCAGCGGGAGGATTTTCGCTGTATGCAGTGGAAACCTGTGTCAATAAGGCCAGGGTGCTCCGCGATGAGGAGCGGATTTATATCTATACCGGGGAGGAGCTGGAGGCACTGCAGCGCGGCGAGTATCCGGGCACTGCAGCCGGTGCCCTGGAAATGGAAGAGAATGCGGCAAACGACGGCGGGAGCAGAGCAGAAAGCGCGTCGGAAGCGTGGGAAAACGGAAAAGGAAGTGCCGGAACATCCGGGGGCGGAAAGGTTAATCTGAACACAGCAGCAGCTGCCGAGCTGGAGACGCTTCCCGGAATCGGTGCGGCGAAAGCCCAGGCGATTGTGGCGTACCGGCAGCAAAACGGGAATTTTGGCTCCGCAGAAGAGCTGAAGAAGGTGTCCGGAATCGGTGATGCGACCTATGCAAAGCTGGAGGCCTTTATATACGTGGAGTGACAGGTCGGAGACGGAAACGAAAAAGGAGCAGGAATGTCGGCAAAGATTCTGATTGTTGATGATGAAAAACTGATTGTAAAGGGACTGCGGGTAAGCCTTGAGAACGATGACTATGAGGTGGATACGGCATACGACGGGCAGGAGGCCCTGGAAAAGATTCAAAAGAACCACTATAACCTCATCCTGCTGGATGTCATGCTGCCGCTCATGGACGGAACGGAGGTTTGTCAGAGGGTAAGGGAGTTTTCTGATGTCCCGATTATCATGGTGACGGCGAAAAGTGATGATATGGATAAAATTCTGGGGCTGGAGTACGGCGCAGATGATTATGTGACCAAGCCCTTTAATATCATGGAGCTGAAGGCCAGAATCAAGGCAATCCTGCGCCGCATAAAAAAGGCGGCGCCCCCTGCCGAGGAGAAAACATCGGTACTCCGAATCGGTGATTTCTGCATGGATCTGGAAAATCGGAATCTTCACATCGGGGAGCGCAGGATCAGTCTTACCGGGAAGGAGTTCGAGCTGCTGGAGCTGCTCGCGGCTAACCCGGGAAAGGTCTATGGGAGAGCAAAGCTTCTGCAGCTGATCTGGGGGCAGGATTATCCCGGTGACGAGAGAACGGTAGATGTCCATGTACGCAGACTTCGGGAGAAGATTGAACCCAATCCCTCCGAACCGTTCTATGTGCAGACAAAGTGGGGCGTAGGATATTATTTTCGGGAGACAGGAAGATCGTGCGCAGAATAAAGGATGTTATGCACAGCATTGCGGGAAGGCTGCCGTTTCTTGGCAGTTTTCGGCTCAGAATATTCCTGTTTTCTTTCCTGCTTGGCTGCATTCCCTGTTCTGTAATGCAGGCGGCCATTCTCTCCGGATATGAGGAAAAGGTGATCAGCATTCAGACCAGTGAGGTGCAGACACAGCTGCGGGTTCTGGCCAACCATCTTCTGACCTATGATTATCTGAACAACCCGACGTCATCTGTTGTGGATGCGGAGCTGGAGCAGTTTGCTTCGTTTTATGACGGGCGTGTTCTGGTGATCAACCGCGATCTGAAGGTCGTGAAGGATACCTTCGATATGTCTACAGGCAAAATCGTGGTTTCCGGGGATGTGGTGCGCTGCCTTCAAAAGGGCAACAAGGGCATCAGCACGTCCTATGTGAAAGAGGACGGATATCTGGAAGTCATCATGCCGGTCAGTGAAACAAAGGCACTGGAGAACCAGGATTATTCCGGAAACAGCGGTCAGGAGGAGACCACGTGGGGGGTTCTCCTGGTCAGCGTGTCCGCGGATTCCGTTGCGGCGACGCTGGACGCGCTGCAGAGTCGATTCCAAATTGTCTGGATGCTGCTGGCAGCAGTGGCTTTTGCGGTTTCGGTATGGGGCTCCGGCAGACTGGTGCGTCCGATACGGCGATTGGTTGCATCCTTTCGCGATGTTCAGGCCGGATATACCTCGTCAGATGTCGATGCGGAGCAGTATCGGGAGACGAGGGAGCTGGCATCTGCGTTCAATGAGGTGATCGGCAGAATGCGGTCGCTGGATGAATCCAGACAGGAGTTTGTTTCCAATGTCTCGCACGAACTGAAAACACCTATGACAAGCATGAAGGTTCTGGCTGATTCTCTGCTGCAGATGGGAGATGGTGTGCCGAACGAAATGTATCGGGAATTCCTGCAGGATATCGATGGGGAACTGGATCGGGAGAATCGGATGATTGAGGACCTCCTGACGCTCACAAAGCTGGATCAGAAGCAGGGTGGAATGCATATCGCAAAGATGGACATCAGTGAGATTGCACTGACCGCTGCAAAACGCATCAGGCCGCTTGCGGAACAAAAGGATGTGGAACTCGTGGTGGTCAGCGAGCGGGAGATTTATGCAGAGGTGGATGAGAATAAGATGATGACGATTCTCACGAACCTTATGGAAAACGCTGTGAAATACAATCGTGAGCGCGGAACGGTGGCGGTGACGCTGGATGCGGACAATAAGCAATTTACCATTTCGGTGAAGGATACCGGTATCGGAATTCCCAGGAACGCACAGGATAAAATCTTTGAGCGTTTTTATCGCGTGGATACGTCAAGATCCCGGGAAGTAGGGGGAACCGGCCTGGGACTGTCCATTGTGCGGAGTGCGGTTTTGCTGCATCGCGGAAGCATTCGCGTGGAATCGGGTGAAGGACTCGGAACGGAAATGGTCGTGTCCATTCCGCTGACCTATGCGGTGCAGTCTGGAGAAAATCATGCATAGACAAGACAAAAAGACAGGGGACGGAAGAAAGGAACGACAGAACAAACTGAGGGAGGCAGAATTCGCGCTGCTTGTGTGTGCTCTGTGCGCAGCAATCTGTGCCGGATGCGGCAGCAAGGAAGAGATCGGAAGCGGGATGCAGCTGTATTATCTGAATGAAGATCTGTCTTCTCTGCAGGGACGAAGCTATGTGGCATCGGACGGGAAAAATACAGCAGAGATGGACGGCCTGGAGCTTGCGGAGGACATGCTGGAACAGCTGTCGGAGCAGACGGATCAGGTGGATGAGGTTGCACCGATTCAGAATTTCAGGATTGAAAAGATCCGGCTGACGGATGGTGCGATGACGGTGACCTTGTCAGAGGAGTACGAGAATTTATCCGGAACGAGAGAGATTCTGACACGTGCAGCCATTGTCAATACCCTGTGTCAGCTGGAAGAGGTGGATTCGGTATCTTTTCTGTGCGGAGATCATTCTCTTTATGACAGCAGCGGGAATCCGATCGGCGCAGAGACTGCAGATATGTTCATCTACAGCTCCGGCAAGGAGATCGACAACTATGAAAAGGCGCAGCTGCATCTGTATTTTGCCGATGAGAGCGGTACGATGCTGGTGGATACCTGGCGTACGGTCGTGTACAACAGCAATGTGGCACTGGAGCGCGTGGTAGTGGAGCAGGTATTGAAGGGGCCGAATTCAGATGTCGTATTCCCGACGGTGAATGAGAATACGAAGATTTTGTCGGTGACAACCAGAGACGGGATCTGCTATGTAAATCTAGATCAGAACTTTCTGACCGATCCCTATTCGGTGACGGCACAGGTAGCTGTTTATTCACTGGTGAATTCGCTGACAGAGCTTCCATCGGTTCAGGCAGTACAGATCACCATCGACGGAGATCAGAACCGGAACCTTATGGAGCTGAGTCTTGCGAATCAGTTTGAAAGGAATAAAGAAATTCTTTGTGAGGATTCAGAATGAGAAGACCCCTGTGCCTGGCAGTGCTGGGCTATGTTTTCTGTGTTCTTTTCTTATTGCACTTCTATCCCGTTTCAGGGGAAAATATCTCGGAGTTTGACGGACAAAATGTCTGCGTCGAAGGAATCGCTGCAGACAAGGAATACAGGACATCGGAGGATGGCAGCGTGCGGCTTTTAGTCACGATACGAAATGCAGCTGTTCGCGATGAAAAAACGGGCAAAAGATCTGCACTGCACCACAATGTCCTATGCCGCACCGGTGACGGGAGCAGGGAGAGTGCAGAACGGATCGATGAAAGCATCTGCATCGGCGATGCGGTTCTGGCAGAGGGAACGCTGCGGAGTTTCCATAAGGCCTCGAATTCGGGTGAGTTTGATGCGGATCTTTATTATCGAACCCTTGGCTGCAGCGCGCAGATGACGGACGCAGACCTTTGGCCGGCAGATGGAGGAAGCCGAAAGAGGCTGGTTCCGCTTTCAGAAAGACTTCACAGGCTGCGGAAAAGGCTCTGCCGCGTGCTGGATCAGTGCGTCTGTGCAGAGAATGCCGGAATTCTGAAGGCAATGCTGCTGGGAGAAAAGGGAAGCCTTGACTCCGACATCAAAAAGCTGTATCAGATCAACGGAATCATTCATATCCTGGCCATATCGGGCCTTCATATCTCTTTTCTCGGAATGGGATTTTATCGGATTCTGCAGAAATTACTCTCTTGTTTTCCATCACGCATAAAGGATTTTCTGTCTGCGGCGGCTGCATTGATTTTTTTGGCGGCGTATGGGCAGATGACCGGGATGGGAGCCTCTTCTTTTCGGGCAATTGTCATGTTCAGCCTCCGGCTTCTGGCCAGGTGTCTTCGAAGGACGTATGATCTGCTTACGGCGCTTGGTGTTGCCTGCATTCTTCTTGTCGTGCAGCAGCCGCTGTATCTGCTGCAGTCAGGATTTCTGTTCTCTTTTTCAGCAGTGCTCGGCATCGGTTTGCTGACACCGGCATTTTCGTCGAGGTGCATGAAGGGCCTGTCGGTCAGTCTTGCGGCGCTTCCGATCTATCTTCTGTTCTATTATCGTTTTCCTGTTTACTCTGTATTGCTGAACATTGTCGTGATTCCGCTTGCCGGAACAGTGATGGCGGGAGGGATGCTGGCCCTCGTACTGGGGAGCTTCTGGATCCCGGCAGGAGCAGCGGCGGGAATGATTCCCTCCGGAATCCTGACCATTTATGAGAGACTTTGTATTCTGTGTGAGAAGCTGCCGGGACAGCAGGTGAATCTGGGAGCTCCCAAGGCGGGACAAGTGGTGATTTATATTCTGATTCTTGCTCTGATTGCGGCCGGCAGGGGGAGGCACTTCGAAGGCAGATGGCGGGTACTGAACACGGAGAGAATGCGCATTTTTCTTGCGGCAGCTGCAGTGTTCATTCTGTGT
>CAVAJA010000296.1:0-11982 GCA_963588615.1 Lachnospiraceae bacterium
GCTGAACCTCTCGGGTATTCCTGCGCAGGCCAAAGGAAAGACCCACCGTAATCAGCACACACACCAGCAGGAAAACCGGCATCACCAGTTTTTTATTCCTGCCGATAAAATCCCTCGTATCGTAATATAAATCCAGCAATCGATCTTGAATCATATCTGTTCTCATTTATATCTTCCCGACAGATCCCCGCTTCATTGAATGATTCTGAAGCGCTTTCTGCTATAAAAAAACCGCACAAGGCATAGCCTTGTGCGGCGGACTCTGCGTCCGACAGGAATCGAACCTGCATTAAAGGCGTCGGAGGCCTTCGTTCTATCCATTAGACTACGGACGCTTGGAGTTCACAAACGGCTCTTCGCCTGAAAATCGCAATTGCTGCTTGCGAACTCATTTAGATTAACATACCCGCTCCGGATTCTCAAGAGGCAATCGCAGCAGCGGATTTAAGGATTTAAGCTTCCGCTGCCTCAAGAGACTCGATCAGCTCCAGGCTGTGCTCCTCCCTCATGCGGTCACACAAATCCAGAAATTCGTCCAACGGCACGTTGTTCAGCTGCTTATTGCCGCGAATGTTGATGGACACGGTGCGGTCTGCTGCTTCATGATCTCCCAGCACCAGAATATACGGATCCTTATACGTCTTGAAGTTCTTAATCTTTGTCTTCATGTTGTTGTCGGAGTAGTCTGCCTCCACGCGCAGACCATTCTTGCGGCAAAGCGCTGCAACCTCCTTCGCATACGCATTGTGCTCCGGACGAATGGGCACAATTCCGATCTGCATAGGCGACATCCAGAACGGGAAGCAGCCCTTGAAATTCTCAGTAATGATGCCGATGAACCGCTCCATGGATCCAAAGATCGCACGGTGAATCATAACCGGCTGTTTCTGCGTTCCATCCGCCGCCGTGTACTTCATGCCGAAGTTCAGGGGCAGCTGGAAGTCCAGCTGAATGGTTCCCATCTGCCACTCGCGTCCCAGAGCATCCTTCATCTTCAGATCAATCTTCGGGCCGTAGAATGCGCCGTCGCCCTCGTTGATCTCAAAGCCGCCTTCGCCGTACTTGTCCAAAAGGATTTTTTTCAGATCCGCCTCTGCCTGATTCCAGGTATTGATATCACCCATGTAATCATCCGGACGAGTGGACAGCTCCGCGCCGTAGGTCAGGCCGAAGGTGCCGTAAATCTGCGTAGCGATGTCCATGATGTCATTGATTTCCGATGCAATCTGATCCTCCGTCACCAGAATGTGCGCATCGTCCTGGCGGAACTGCTGCACACGGAACAGACCGTTCAGCTCGCCGCTCTTCTCCTTGCGGTGAATGACATCCACCTGATTGATGCGAAGCGGCAGATCCTTATACGAACGGGGCTTCGTCTGATAGACCTTGATGGCATTCGGGCAGTTCATCGGCTTGAGGGCATAGGTTTCCTCTTCCGGTGCACCTTCTGCCGGAGGAATGATGAACATGCCGTCCTGATAATGTGCCCAGTGACCGGAGGTCTCCCAGAGTTCCTTTTTGCTGATGACAGGACCGGATATTTCCTGATACCCGTGTTCTTCATGAATGCCTCTCCAGAATTCCAGAAGAGCATTGAACAGCTTCCAGCCGCGCGGCAGCCAGTAAGGCATTCCGGGTGCTGTCGGATCAAAATAAAACAGTTCCTGCTGCTTGCCGATGATCTTGTGGTCTCTTTCCTTTGCCTCGCGGATGAAATCCTTATGTGCCTTTAAGCCGGCTTTGTCCGGAAATGCATACGCATACACACGGGTCATCTGATCCCTGTGCTCATCACCTCTCCAGTAAGCACCGGACACACTGCGCAGCTCAAACGCAGCGGACAAAAGATCCTGCGAATTCTCCACATGCGGTCCGCGGCACAGATCCACATAATCTTCACCGGTGTAATAGACCGTGATGACCTCATTCTCCGGAAGCTCCTGAATCAGCTCCATCTTGAATCGCTGATCCCGGAACAGTTCCATTGCCTCAGCCTTGGAAACTTCCTTTCTCGTCCAGTCTTCTCTGCGCTTCATGATCTCGCGCATCTTATCCTCAATTTTCTTGAAATCCGCCTCCTGAATCGTCGCGCCCTCCGGCAGAACGAAATCATAATAGAAGCCGTCATCGATCTGGGGACCGATGGCATACTGCGTCTCTCTGCCATACAGCTCAATCACCGCCTTGGCAAGAATGTGCGCCAGAGAGTGCCGATACACTTCCAAAAACTGTTCTCTTTCCATCATTATCCTTCCTTTCCTCTGAATCCACGGCAGCCGCAGAAAGTGCACGCTGTTCCCGCCGTCTCTTCCTTCCTCACCTTCCGCCGGATTCCTGCAAAAGTCCCGGAAGCCAACGGCTCCACATACAAAAGCCCCCGACACTGCCTTGGCAGCGCCAGGGGCGTAGGATACGCGGTTCCACCCTGTTTTCTAACTCATTTTAGATGGTTACGGAATCACCGGGCCGGATTGGGGCCGCTCAGAGCTGGTCTTCAGGCTGTGTCCCGCCGGATTTCTTTCAGCATCACCCGCAGCATGACAGCCATAAGCGGCCGCATACCCGCAGGGAGAAACCCTCTCTGTGACCTTCGTACAACCCTACTCGTCTCTTCAACGCTTTATTACCGACCTCATCATACCGTTCTCCTTCAGAAAAGTAAAGAGCTCCTGCCCCGATCCGATGCCGATTCAAGGCGGACCTTGCCTTTGTAGCGCTCCAATTCTCCCTTCCTCCTTCGATACACATACAGAGAATCGGACAGGAAATCTCCCGGGAGGACAACCGTGCGATTCACATCCGCGATGATCGAGATCAGTCCCTGCGGCTCCTGCAGTCTCTGTGTCTGCAGCAGAATCAGCTCATGCACCGAACTTGGAACCACATACAGATCTCCCTTCAGCTGCTCAGCGATTTCAGCGAGAAGTCCCGGATACAGCATGGAGGCTGCTCCATAGCCTTCCTCTTTGCAGGTCAGCACATACAGCGGAATCTCTTCCTCCCCGACAGCAGGCGGCATCTGAAGGATTTCACGCATCGTTTTGAAAATCGGAGGGTGAAGGATTCTGCTCTGTGTTGCAGCCTGCCGCAGCAGCTCATAAGGGTTCAGGCCCCAGTTGTCGAGATCCGTCCGAAACAGCGGATGATCCCTCCCGGCCTCCGGATCCAGATAGTAAAAAATGACGGCAAGATCTTCCCACGGTATAAACATCAAATGTTCCAGTTCCTTTCGGTAATGCTCCTGATTGATGACGCGAATGCAGATGCGGTCGCGAATCTGCTCATAGCGGTAAGTACCGGACAGCAGCGTAAATTGCTCCATATTAACTCCTTTCGTCTCTGAAACAGTTTTCATCTTAGGTTCCCCTCAGAAAAAAAAAGAAAGGCAGTGAAAACCTTCTGGTTTTCACTGCCTTTTGAACTTTGCATGATCCGATCTTGCAACTGTACACACAGATTATGCTCTGGAAAGGTACTCTCCGGATCTGGTGTCAATCTTAATCTTATCGCCAATGTTGCAGAACAGCGGAACAGCAACCTGTGCGCCGGTCTCAACGGTTGCGGGCTTCGTAGCACCGGTAGCGGTGTTGCCCTTGAAGCCGGGCTCGGTATCGGTAATCTCCAGCTCTACGAACATGGGAGGCTCAATCGCAAATACGTTTCCGTTGTAGGAGTCAACCTTAACCATGTCGTTCTCCTTGACGAACTTCATATTGCTGCCGCATACGTCTGCACCAAGGCTGATCTGCTCATAGGACTCTGTGTCCATGAATGTCCACATATCGCCATCCTGATACAGATACTGATAATCTCTGCGGTCAATACGAACCTGCGGAAATTTCTCTGTAGGACGGAATGTTGTCTCTGTAACACCACCGTTGATGATGTCCTTCAGCTTAGTTCTGACGAAGGCTGCTCCCTTGCCGGGCTTAACATGCTGGAATTCGATAATTTCGTAAACGTTACTATCCTTTTCAATGGTAACGCCGTTTCTGAAGTCACTGGCTGTGATCATGTAGCAATCCTCCTGGAGTATAAAAGTCACAATTACATGGGTCATGATACTCTGATTCATGACTGTTTTCAAGATTTTTTCTTTTTCGCGGCGTCCTCTGCCTGTTTTTTTCTCCACTTTGCTGCCATCTCATGGAGCTCCGTCTCATTCTTCGGCGGAGTCTTTTTTTTCTGTGCAAGAAACCACTCATAAGCATCACAGGTTTCCTGCACATCTGCCGAATAACAAACCTGCTGCCCGTGATCCAGCCAAAGAATTCTCGTGCACAGCTCTCTCACCTGAGGCATTACATGAGATACCAGAATTGCAGTCACTCCGCTTTGAATGATCTCCTGCATCTTGTCACCGGATTTCTTGCGGAAGGCACCGTCTCCCACCGACAGGACCTCGTCCAGAATCAGAATGTCCGGATGTACCAGACACGCGATGGAAAAAGCCAGTCTGGATTTCATACCCGAAGAGAGCTGCTTAAAGGCATGATCCTGAAACTCCTCCAGCTCGGCAAACCGAATGATTTCATCATATTTCTCATCCAGAAATTTGCGGGTGTATCCAAGGAGCGCTCCTCGCAAATAGGTGTTCTCCCGAACCGTCATGTCGTTGTCGAATCCGCTGCCCAGCTCCAGAAGTGCCGCCACATTTCCTTCCACGTGGATGCTGCCCTCCGTCGGCAGCATGATCCCGGTGACTGCCTTCAGCAGGGTGGATTTCCCGGCCCCGTTGGATCCGATGATTCCCATCATCTCTCCCTGCTCCAGATCAAAGTTCACATTCCGGTCTGCCCAGAATTCCTTAATCTTGTAGTTGCCGGTCAGCTTGCGGATTACAAACTCCTTTAGGCCGATGGATTTAAAGTCGCCCGTTATATAACGGATGCTGACGTTGTCACAATGAATTGCAATATTATTATCCATGATTCTGCAGGTTACGCGCTTTCTCCACAAACGTTCAGCACCACATCCGGCAGTCCGTTTGGACTTCCGGATGCGGCGGCCAGAGGCTCTCCGAGCCTTGGCCGCACGCCGATTTCAATTGTGAATATCGCTGCAAGCAGCATATTCACAATTGAAATCGGCGTGTGCTGAACGTTTACAAGTAGTACAAAAATGAATGATTGCACTTTTTATAAATCAGCATTCCGATGCTGAGGTAGAAAACAGCATAGAATGCGCACAGGCCGTGGTAGGCGAGCGACGGAATGATTCCATCGATCACGATCAGACGCATGTACTTAATGTATACGTAGACCGGATTCAGATACAGGAACTGCTGCAGAGAATGCGGCAGCCGGTCTACGGAATAGAACACGGCTGACATGTAGGTAATCAATGTCAGGAATACTTCATAAAGATATTGGATGTCTCTGAAGAATACGAACAGTGCCGACAGAATGGCTCCGATTCCGATATCCATAATCAACAGACACAGAATCGGGAAAATAATCATCACCATCACAGGGCGAAAGGTGATTCCGTCCAGAATGCAGAAGGCAAAATACACCAGCAGCGTCAGGCCGAAATTCACCAGCGCCGACACATTTTTGGACAACAGGAACAGATATTTCGGCACGTTGATCTTTGTGAAGATCTTCGAATTGCTCATCAGGGACTGCATGCCGTTCTTGGTGGATTCTTTGTAGTAGGACAGCACAATCGTTCCCGTGAACAGATAGGTTGTATAGTGATTGATCTCTTTGCTGAAAAAATTAGAGAAAATCACATCCATGACAAGGAGCGTGAGAAGCGGCGACAGCACAGACCACGCCATCCCGAGGATACTCCTTTTATATTTTTGTTTAAAATCGCGTTTGACCAGTTCCTCAAACATGAACTGATATTTTCTAATTTTCGTCAGCATGGCATTCATCGTCAGTTTGTTCTGCTTTTATGTCAAAATTCGTCCCTTATGATACCAGATCGTAATACTTTTGTAACTAATTGGTTCACGTCAATCTCACAGAATCAGCAAGCTGTGCAGTACCGCCCTGATTTTTCGACGCTTCCGCCTCCAAAGGGCCGCAAGTGCCATGATCACCGCCCCGTTTCCCAGCGAAAGTCCCACATACAGAAGCATCTTCGGCTCTTTGTTCAGTGCAGCCAGCGCCGTTACGTCATTGATGTGCTGGGCAAAATACAGATGTCCCAGATACAGCGGCAGGCTGTACTTTCCGAGAAAATCCGCTCCGCGGCAAAGCAATGTGCGGAGTGTCTCTCTCCCCGCGTTCGGATTTTCCTGCTGCCAAAGAGAAGCGATCCCCCAGCCGCAGAAGGTCAAAAGAACCAGCAGCAGCAAAAGGAACATGTAGAAATAGTCCTCCTCCGACGGTTTTTCCAGCCGCATGTAGCGAATGCTCAGGATCAGGCACGCGAGCTGCACCAATGCTGCCAGAAAATTTCCCGCCGCAGTCAGTCCATGTGCAGCTCTTCTCCTGCACCATGCGGCTGCTCTGCAGATGACAACGCCGCTGCACAGTCCTGCCATTGTTCTCAGAAATCCCTTGTAGAACATGCCGTTCCAGGCCGCCGGATCCCTCGGGTGCCCGTACTCCCGGCACAGATAGCCGTAGATAAACAGCGCCAGGAGCGGACAGATGATGCGGGACATCATATCCTGATATTTTCGCAGCAGCGGATACAGGATTGCCATTGCCAGCAGCATTGCCGACAGATACCACATGACACCATTGATTCCACCGGTGAACAATCCGCTCATTTTTACCAGCGTCAGTTCCCAGAAATTATCCCGGAACGCATCCCAGATCTGACCGATGTTCCACTTCTGCAGCAAAGCCGCAGCAGCAAAACCGATCCACCAGGCAATCAGAAACTCCGGCAGGAATCCGCTCATTTTATGAAAAATAAACCGCAGCGTTTCCTCTCCCAGCAAAGCATCTGAATTTCCTGCCTTTTCCACTCCTGCCATCAGTAAATATCCGGATACGAACAAGAAAAACTCGACGGCCAAAGAGCCGCCGAGAAAATAACAATTCTCATCTCCGAACAGATACCGGGAATGATGCAGCACTACAATTCCTGCGAACAGAAACCGCAGCAATTCAATGGTATGATTCCGCGCGTGCTTTCGATTCTGATCCATAATTTATGCACTCACCCACTTCATCACCTGATCCGCAATTCTCACAGAGGCCCTTCCGTCATCCATGCAGCCCTTGTCCGAAAGGAACTCGCTCACCCGCTTCTGGAACAGATCCTCATCAAAATTCAGGATAGTGTCCTCCAGCTCATCCGAATCGGTCGAAACCGGAAATGGGGTTTCCTCCAGACGGAAATAAAATCCTCGCTCGGTATCATATTTGGCTCTGTCCATAGCGAACAGGAATCCCGGTTTGCGCAGAAGAATGTAGTCATAAATCCAGGAAGAATAGTCTGTGATTCCGCAGTCGGTAAAGGCCAAGAGCGACTGCATATCCGGATACGATGTGACATTGATCACATCCTCCGAACAGACGGTGCTCTTCTTGTCTCCGTTTTTCTTATCATTGTCATGATAGCGAACCAGAAGCTTCCAATCCCCGCCGAAGCGTTTCTTCAGAGCCCGGATCGTCTGATCGGCATCCAGATCATATACTGCAAAATTGTGATCATCCCGGAAAGTGGGCGCATACAGTGCAAATTTCGTTTTCGGATCCAGTCCCTTGCTGCGGCAGAATTCCTCCCGCAGATAGCTGCGAAGTCCCGCGCTTTCCGGGAAGAAAATATCATTTCTCGCGTGTCCCAGCTTGAGAATCGGGGTTTTCTCCCAGAAGGTTTCCCGGAATACACCGTCCTCAAAGGTGGAATTGGAAATGATGTATGTGGTCAGATTGCCGGTTCTTCTCGCTGCGATCGGCCACGAAACATTGGTGTTGTAATGTGCCGGGTCAAACCGCTTGATCCCCAGCGAACCATGCCAGGTCTGCACTACAATCTGATCCTTCCGCACAGGGAAAGGATAGAACTTATCTCCCAGAAGGGAATTGGTGAACAGGATCCTCGAGGAAGCGGCAGCCTGAAAATATTCGTAGGTGTTGGTCTTTACAAAGTGAACATGCTCTCCGATAAAATGCTCCGCCTGCCTGATTGCCTCCGCAGCAAGCTTCTCCTCCCGGGTCGGATTCTCCACCTTCCGGCCCTTTGCAAGCCTCTTCACCCGCTCGGTGATCTCATGATCCCTCGACACAATTTCTGCCGGATCCATCCTCACCGCCTCCGGATTCGTGACGCTCCAATACAGCTCCGCTTCTGCCCCCCGGCGAATCAATTCATCGCTGATGTATTTCAGATTGCAGGAAACCTCGTGTGCAAACGGAAAGAACATCACCTGGTTCGAAACCGTTTCCGTGTGACTCCACAGCACCTTTCTGGCCCCATAACCGATCTTCTGATCTGTCCAGGTGAAAAACTGCTTAAAGCAGTTGCCGATTCTCTTGAAGAATTTTCCCTCCACCATAACAGGGCCGAGGCGCCTGCATTTTTTTGCCAGCACATGTCCAATTGCACTCATTTAAAACGATTGTATCCTTTCCTTATGTCCGAACAGGGTTCTTACAGTCCGAAAGCGTTGGAGCTTTCCTTGGCATTTTCAATTGCCTTGAAGATAAAATAATCCACGGGCGTCGTAATCTTTATGTTCTCTGTTTTTCCTTCCACCGCATACAGCTTGTGTCCATAATGCCGCATCAAACTGGCTGAATCGATGAAGTCTGTCTTTCCTTCCTCCCTGGCCTTTTCATGTGCACTCAAAAGATCATTCACATAAAAGCACTGCGGAGCCTTGGCAACCTGACAGACGGAGCGATCCAGAATATTTCCAATCTCGCCGTCTTTCGATTCTGTGATGATGGTTTCCGTAGCCGGCGTCACCGTAATTGCGGAGCCATGTTCTTTCACACACTGAATTGCCTTTGTAATGGTCATCGGGTCCACCAAAGGCCTCACGCCGTCATGAACCAGAACCACCGAATTTCCGGCAAAGAGCTCATAAATCTTGCAAAGGCCATGATAAATGGACTCCTGTCCGGTCTCACCTCCCGGAACAATCGCCTGCACCTTCGTGATATGGAATTTATTACAGAGTCTCCACATTTTCTGGATGTACTCCTGCAGACAGGAGATCACGATGCCGTCCACATCATCATTGTTCTCAAACTTTTCGATGGTGTGAATGATGATCGGCTTTCCGTTCAGCTCCAGAAACTGTTTGGGCACGCCGGATGTATGCATCCGTTTTCCCGTTCCCCCGGCAAAAATAAGGGCCACGTTCATGATCTTTCGGCTCATTTCCCTTCTCCTTTGTTCAGGACTGCAGGCATTTCATCGTTGCATCGATGCAGTTTCCCGTAAATTCGCGACGCGTTTGCTCCGGCAGCCGCAGGTCACTGCTGCAGCCAAAAGGGTGCAAAGAACACATGCTTCTCCCGCTCCGATTCTTTCGGAATTCTCCGATAATCCCCGTACAGTCTTGTCAGATAGCATTCATAATCTGCCGCCACTGGGTAGAAGGTGTTCTCGTATGCCATGGAAACCGGCGGCAGAAGTTCCTCTCTTCGATAGGTCTCCCGGAAAAAATGTCCTCTCCCGGAGGGAATGGTGACATAGGATGAGCTGCTTTCCCGGCAGCTGCGGTACACCCGGTCGCAGTGGGCCGTCCAACCGTCAAAGCTTCGAAACGCCGTCAGTCTCCCGATCCGAATTTTCAGACGGAAGATTCTCCTGCACTGCTCCCTTTCTGCAGGATCCTCAATGCACTCTGCCAGTTCCATCAGCTCCCCGGCATCTCTTTTGAATTTTGCACAGGACTGCAGAAAGCCTGCCGCCATGCAGCGAATTCCGTGAATTCTCCGCAGCAGCACGTTGTCATACGTATTCTCAATCGGGAATATATCAATAAACGCACCGCACTCCTTGTTCTGGAAGTCCTCTCTGGTTCTGACAGAGGTTCCCTTCAGAAGAATGCGGGATAGGGTCAGTCCGTAATTTTCCGTTTCCTGCGGTGTGTGAACCCAGTACCGATCTCCGTACTCCCTCTTAAAAATCTCCACAAAGCGGTCATGGTCCTCCCGCGGCATGTTGACATCCACATCGTCATCCCACGGGATGAACCCATGATGTCTCACCGCTCCCAGGCACGAACCGCCTCCCAGCAGAAACGTAATATTGTGCTTTCTGCAGCACTCTGCCATGTCCGCAAGCATCCCGTTTAAGGTTGCCTGCAGCTGCTGCAGCTCTTCCGGTGTCAGTACAACTGCATTCTTCGGCTTTATCTGCTTAAAGATCCCTACTGTTGATAATCCCATGGGCTGCGCTATACCTCATATTTTTCATGGAGGAACTTCGCCCGAAGGAATTTCGTTCCTTTTTTCCACCAATTGACGTGCTCGATATACAGATACGGCAGTACCTTGATGTCCGAGGCGGTCATCTGTCCGCTCTCTACCTGGTAACGAAGCCACACATTCAGAATCAGCTCTCCGACGCGCCCGCAGTATCTGCCCTGAAAATAAGAGTATCCTTGAATGTCCACCCGTCTTTCCAGTTCGAAGAGAACGTCGAACAGCCATCTGCAGTACTGATCCAGAACGTCCCGCTCCATGATCATCATGTTGAACATATGGCCGGAGGTTTCCGACATCACCTCATCAAAGGCCTTCAGATACTCCGGATAACGTTCCTCCAGAATGCCTCTCGTTTTCTGCAGGTGCTCGATGTAATGAGAGTGCTCGTAATGCGATTCCAGGCTCTCAATGAAGTAATGCCGCCTCGCCGGAACGAACACCTTGTACTTGCCCAGCATCGGCTCCAGCTCTTTGTATGTCAGGATCTTATCGAAGATGTCCCCCCGAATGCCGGAGCGGTGCGTTCTGCCGTTTCCCCTGAAATGCCTGCGGTAGTGCACCAGACCGACGTAATCCGTATGAATATGCTTCCACGCCCAATACAGGCCTGTCAGCTCACAGAAATAGGGATTTCGTGAACTGATATTCTCGCCGATGTTGTCCTTGATGTACCCAAGCTCCGGTTCCAGTCCGTCGCCGTTTTTCTCGACGGCGGCCCCTACGTGCACCGGCAGATACATGAGGTCCGAGGGCATGCGATATTTTTTATGTGTTGTGACGATGATCTTCACCGTCGGATGTTTGTGCTTATCCCCAGCCATAGCATCAGATATTCTGCCTCTTCAGATCCTCAGTCACAAAGTTCTCACCTGTCGTCGTGCGAAGGAGCTCCTTCGATGCGGCAGACAGTCCGTTGGACAGGCAGTCAGACGACAGATCACAGGTCGAGCAGGCATCCAGTTCTTCCTTCGTGACTTTGCCGTCGCGATAATCGCGCACCGCCGGAATCTCATACATGGAATATTTTTTCTTACGATAAAAGCGCAGGAACTTATGCCGGATCACCCAGAGTGCGGGCTTCCAGATATATTTGTGCATGGCAGGAGACACGGAGCCGATCATCCAGCACTGTCTGTCGCAGCAGCGCACTTTGGCGCGAACCTTATCCGCCTGTTCTGAATTCCACACCTCATCCCAGGATGCGGTCGTCAGATTTCCCATGACTTCCTTGTCCTTTGTCCCGTTGCACGGCATCACATCGCCGTACGGGTCAATGAAAAAGGTATCGAAGGACATGTCGCAGGGCAGCAGCCGTTTCTGTCCATAGATATAGTTGATCAATCCATGATTAAAATAGGCCCGGAACCACTTTTTAGGCTCCTTGGAGTCCAGCAGGCGGTTAACCAGGTCTTCGAAATGCTGGGCCACCATTGGCCGATCGTGAATGATGTTCTTTGCCTCAACGAAATAGAAAGAATTGTGGAGACTGGCTGTGGCGAATTCCATTCCCAGCTCATCCGACAGATTGTAGAGCGAGACCAGATCCGGTGCATTGCGGTCCTGCACCGTCATCCCGAAGCCCACGTCCTTCATTCCCATCTTCCGGAGCCTACACAGCGTGTCGTAACCCCTC
>CAVAJA010000297.1:0-3951 GCA_963588615.1 Lachnospiraceae bacterium
GCATTCTGGTTCCTCTGTACAATACGCCGGAGGAATACCTGAAGGATATGCTGGATTCTGTTTTGAATCAGACATACGGCAATTGGCAGCTGTGCCTTGCAGACGGGTCAGATGCAGAACACGCATACGTAGGAGAGACGGTTCAATCCTACAGGAAGAGGAGCACGGAGCTGTCTTCCCGAATCTGCTACCGAAAACTGGAGAGAAACGGAGGAATTTCCGAAAATACCAATGCATGTCTGGAATTGGCGGACGGAGATTTCATTGCACCTTTTGATCATGATGATTATCTGCATCCCTCGGTGCTGTACTGGTATGTGAAGGCGATCAACGAACAGAACGCAGATTATCTGTACTGTGATGAGACAACGTTCAAGGAGAGCAATCTGAACCACTTTGTCACCATTCACTTCAAGCCTGATTATGCCATTGACAATCTGCGGGCCAACAACTACATCTGCCATCTGTCCTGCTTTGACAGAAAACTGCTGGAGGGGGAAGAACTGTATCGCTCGGAGTTTGACGGTTCCCAGGATCATGACATGATCCTTCGGCTGACAGACAAGGCCGGGAACATTGTTCATGTTCCAAAGCTTCTGTACTACTGGAGAAGTCATGCCGGATCTACCGCAGACAACATCGGAGCCAAGACATACGCCATAGATGCGGCAAAAGGAGCCGTGGCGGATCATCTGCGCCGGCACGGCTATAAAAATTTCAAGATTACCAGTACAAGGGCGTTTGAGACCATTTTCAAGATCACATATGAGGTACAGGGAGAGCCCAAAATTTCTATCGTGATCGCGAATAAGGATCACTGCGAGGATCTGAAGAGGTGCCTGAATTCTATTTTTGAGAAGTCTACCTACGAGAATTATGAGATCATCATTGTGGAGAACGGGAGCACCCTGGAGGAGACCGGAAGATATTACAAAGAAGTTACATCAGGACCGTACAAGGATCGTATCCATGTAGTAGAATATAAACGTGCAGAAGGTGAAAGCTTCAATTATTCCAAAGTGAATAATTATGGTGTGCAGTTTGCTTCAGGGGATTATGTCCTGCTCCTCAACAATGATACGGAGGTGATCTCCGTGAACTGGATGGAGGAGCTGCTCATGTATGCACAGAGACCGGATGTTGCATGTGTCGGAGCAAAGCTTTATTATCCGGATAAGACCATTCAGCATGCAGGAATTGTGCTGGGACTCGGAGCACATCGGACGGCCGGTCATACGCATTACGGCCAGAGAAGGGAAAACCTTGGTTATATGGGACGTCTGTGCTACGCACAGGATGTGTCTGCGGTGACCGGGGCCTGCCTCCTGGTCAGGAAATCTGTTTATGAAGAGGTCGGAGGTCTGGATGAGACCTTTGAGGTTTCCCTCAATGATGTGGATCTGTGCCTGAAGTGCAGAGAAAAGGGATATTTGAACGTATTTACTCCGTTTGCAGAGCTCTATCATTATGAATCGGCGTCCAGAGGGTCGGATGTGGCGGATGCAGATTCGGAGAATGCAGCAAGATACGGCAGAGAATCCGAGCATTTTCGGGATAAATGGAAGCAGGTGCTGGAGAAGGGAGATCCTTACTACAACCCTAATTTCACATTGGATCGGAGCGATTACAGCTTAAAAGTACAGGACTGAGGACAGCAAAGGACGGACAGCAAGGGAAAAGTCATCTGTTGCAGCAGGAATGCTGATGCACCGGAAAGGGGACGCCGGCCCCTTATTGCAAATCAATAGGATCAGAAGTCGGCGGAAAAACTCAAGTGGCATTGCAGGAGTCACCAAAAAGGAGGAGATATACCCATGTTGGAACGCGTAAAGGAACAGCTGAATTATTGGTTGAACGATCCTTATTTCGACCAGAAGACCAAGGATGAGCTTTTGGCCATTCAGGGGGATGAGAAGGAAATCGAGGATCGTTTTTATAAGGATCTGGCCTTTGGAACGGGCGGCTTGCGCGGCGTGATCGGTATCGGTACAAACCGCATGAATATTTATACCGTTCGGAAGGCAACACAGGGACTTGCCAACTATATCAATAAAAACGGCGATCCCAAGCGCGGTGTTGCGATCTCGTATGACAGCCGCCGCATGAGTCCGGAGTTTGCAAAAGAGACGGCTCTTTGTCTTGCAGCAAACGGAATCAAGGCATATCTTTCCGATACGCTTCGCCCTGTACCGGAGGAATCCTTTGCACTGCGCAAATTTGGGTGCCAGGCAGGTGTAGAGATTACCGCCAGCCACAATCCGCCGGAGTACAACGGATACAAGGTTTACTGGGAGGACGGTGCGCAGGTGACACCGCCTCATGATACGGGAATCATCGCAGATGTGAATGCGGTTACGGATTACAATGATGTAAAGACCATGTCGGAGGAAGACGCCAAGGCGGCAGGACTTCTGGAGTATTTCGGCAAGGAGATTGATGATGCCTACATGGAGGCACTGAAGCAGCAGATCATCCATCCGGAGGTGATCAAGGAAATGGCAGACGACATTCGAATTGTCTATACGCCGTTCCACGGAGCCGGTCTTGTGCCGGTTACGAGAGTTCTGGATGAGCTCGGCTTCAAGCATGTATATGTCGTTCCGGAGCAGAGAGATCCTGATCCTGATTTCACCACGCTGGAATATCCGAATCCCGAAGATCCCAAGGCCTTCACTCTCGCACTGAAGCTTGCGAAGGAAAAGGATGCGGATATTGTCCTGGCTACGGATCCGGATGCGGATCGTCTGGGTGTTTATGCAAAGGATACTGCTACCGGGGAATACATTCCTTTCACAGGAAACATGTCCGGCATGCTGATCGGCGAATACATTCTGCGTGAGCGCAAGCTGACGAATACGATGCCGGAGAATCCTGCTTTCGTAACCACGATTGTTACGACGAACCTGGCGAAGGCAATTGCATCCCGTTACGGCTGCCACTATGTGGAGTGCCTGACGGGCTTCAAGTACATCGGAGAGCAGATTCGTCTCTTTGAGGAGCAGAATTCGTATCATTATGTCTTCGGCCTCGAGGAGTCCTACGGCTGCCTTGCAGGAACACATGCAAGAGATAAGGACGCTCCGGTGGCTGTCATGATGCTGTGTGAGGCGGCGGCGTTCTACAAGAAGAAAGGGCTGACCTTGTGGGATCAGATGCAGAAGATCTACGAGGAGTATGGCTTCTACAAGGAAACGCAGTATGCCATTACGATGAAGGGCATGGACGGTGCGGCACAGATCAACGCCCTCATGGAAAAATTCCGTTCGAATCCGCCGAAGACTTTCGGAAATTGGACGGTAGAGGAATTCCGCGATTATGCTTCCGGAAAGACCCTGAACCTCAAGGACAATACAGAGGGTGTCACAGGTCTTCCGTCGTCTAATGTTCTGTATTTCGCTCTGGACCAGGATGCGTGGTGCTGTGCAAGACCTTCCGGAACGGAGCCGAAGATTAAGTTCTATATGGGCGTGAAGGGGAGCAGCCTTGCGGATGCAGATGCCAAAGTGGAAGCGCTGACAGCGGCTGTAAAGGAAAAAATCTGAAGTCAAGATAAAAGAGACCGAACGTGCAGGAATAGGAGATGACATTCTGGACAGATCTGAATAAGACAATCAAATATGCGCGCAGGAACGGACTCCGTGAAACTTATTATGCCGCGATTGAGCGGTTATGCGACAAGGTCGGCACCTCATATACTTATGAGGCGCCGACTCTTGAGCGTTTGGGAGAACAAAGACAGCAGTGGATCAAGAGAAATGAGGAGGGAGGATTTCCTCTGATCAGTTTTCTGGTGCCGCTTTATCAGCCGAATCTTTGCTTTCTCAGAGAAATGCTGGAGTCGGTGGAACAGCAGACCTACGGAAACTGGGAGTTGATTCTGGCTGACGGGAGTGACTGTGAGGCAGCATCCAACCTTGCGGCGTCCTGGAAGGACGAAAGAATCCATTATTG
>CAVAJA010000298.1:0-4466 GCA_963588615.1 Lachnospiraceae bacterium
AAGAAAAGGAGGATATTTATCATGTCAGAACAGCCGCTTACTTATGATTGGGTTGCCGGTAAGCCCAAAACCGTGCCGATGGATCAGCTTCCGCCCAAGGTGTATCAGAAGGGTGACCTCAGAATCATCGACCTGACAAAGGTTCTGGATCCCAGCACGGAGTCTCGCCGCTGCAACCTGTGGCGCTTCAACACCGGCGGAGATGTTCCGGATTTCCACACCAACGTAGATATCGGAAGCCACCTCGGAACTCACTGTGAGTGCCCGTATCATCATGACAACGATTGGCCCAGTGTTGCTGAGCTTCCTCTGGATCAGTTCATGGGACGCGGAATCTATGTAACACTGGATCTGCCCGAGGATCATCAGATTACAGCAGCAGATCTTGAGGCTGCAATCGGTGACCGCGTAAAGCCCGGTGACACTGTGATTCTTGACAGCCCTCATAAGATTCCTCCGTTCACTAGCCTGACCGGCGGCCCTACGGATCATCGCCTGCAGGTAGGCGCAGAAATGGCACAGTGGCTGGCTGATCACAAGGTTCAGTGCGTAGGCTTTGGTGACGGCGTTGCCATCGAAGGTGATGTCCGCAATGTAAAGCCCTTCCACGATATTCTGATGGCTCAGAACTGCACCTTCCTTGAGGTTCTGCAGAATCTGGATCAGCTTAAGAGCGATACCTTCTTCATCAGCTACACTCCTATTCCGATCATCGGATTGGATTCCTGCCCGGTTCGCGTTTATGCGATCGAGGGCCTGCCCGGATTCACCGAGTAATCTTATATTCGGCACCAACCAAAGGCAGACTCCCCTCTTGTGGGGAGTCTGCCTTTTCATTACTTTTATACCAGCTGTCCCGCACCAGACATCAGCAGGTGCGGAACAGATACCACTTGAAGAGGAATCTGTATGAACGAATCCATGAAAGATCTTTTCCGTCCTGCCGGAACCATTGCGCTTGTCACTGGAGGCACCAGCGGTTTGGGACATGCCATTGCCGAGGCCTTCCTGCAGAACGGTGTTGACGTTGCGGTGTGCAGCCGTCATCCGGACAGTGCACCGGAATTGGCAGAACTTGCCGCCAAAGAGGGGCGTCGTTATCTTGCTGTCCGCTGTGACATTACAAAGGAAGATGATGTCGAGGCCATGGGAGACGTTGTAGAAAAGGAGCTCGGCCCCGCTTCCATTCTGGTCAACAGCGCCGGAATGAACATTCTCAAGCCTGCGGAAGACTATGACCAGGAAGCTTTCGAGAAGGTCATGGCACTCAACGTTACCGGAACACATCTCGTCAGCAAAATGGCAGCGAAGCGCTGGATGATCCCTGCGCACAAGGGGCGTATTGTGAATCTGTCATCCGCCAAAGCCTTTCTTGGTACAGATCGTGACTATGCCGCCTACTGCGCCAGCAAGGGTGCTGTCAATATGTATACCTCCCAGCTTGGCTGCGAATGGGCCAAATTCGGCATCACCGTCAACGCCATCGCACCTACGTTCGTTTTGACGCCGATCAATTCCGATCGACTTTCTAACCCGGATTTTTACAATTCCCTTGTGCGCCGCATTCCCATGGGCCGCATCGGCACCGGACGCGACATGGCAGCTGCTGCCCTTTTCCTGTGCAGTGAGGGCGCTTCCTTCATCACCGGCGTTACGCTCAAGGTCGACGGCGGTGTCACCTCCATGCAGTAAGCTTTCTTCCAAACTGCCGCTTTCAAACGGCAGTTTTGGAAAACGCGAACAGCTGTTCCAGGCTGTCCCGCCGTACATCAGACATACAACCATAAGGAGTAAAACGTCATGATTTCTGGAAATATCAATGAAATAAGTAATCTTGCCATTCTTCCGGAGTCACTGCAGCGTGCTGTCCGTTTTCTCAAAGAAAACGATCTGACGGTGCATGAGCCCGGTAAATTTGCATTGGACGGGGATCGGATGATTCTCCAGGTCATCGATCAGAGCACCGCTCCTCGCGAGGTTCTGCGCCCGGAGTGTCACCGCAAATACATCGATGTGCAGTTTCTTGCGGCCGGCGGTCCCGAGCGAATTGCCTGGTATCCCGATCTCGGAGACAATGAAATTGATGAGAATCTGCTGGACACCCCCCGCGACATCTGTTTTTATCACAACAATCCGTCTGCCCGCGAGGGTATGATAGAAATGCAGCCCGGCAGCTACGCCATGTTTTTCCCGTGGGATGTACATGTCCCCGCCATTCAGGTCGGTGAACAGCCTGCTGCCATCCGCAAAATCGTAATTAAGGTCGCACTGGACACCTGCCTTTAAATGACAGCGAACATCTGCCGTGTCAGAAAGGAATTTCCGTGAACATTGAACGCCATTTGTCAAATCTGGCTCTTTCCGATCCCCAAGAGCGCGAAGCTTCCCTCCTTCAGGTACTTGCCGAGGAGGGTCTGACCTGTACGCTTCAGTCACAGGATGCATCCGCCGAGCACAAGGCTGCCCGCAATTATCTCATCAACGATGAGACCGGAGCGCTGTGTCCCCTGTTCTGTGCGCACTACGATGCACATCAAAAAAGCACAGGAGCCAATGACAATGCCGCCTCCCTCTGCATCCTGATTGACCTGGCACGGGAGCTTCATAGGCGCGGAATTCCTGCTGACTTTGCTTTTCTGGACGGTGAAGAATCCGGTCACACCGGTGCAAAGATGCTGCAGAAGCACCGCCCCGGAAGAAACTCCGTTGTCATCAATCTCGACATGTGCGGATACGGAGATACCATCACGGTCTATGCCCACGGAAGTGAGAAGCGTGCAGGCGCACGTCCCTTCTGTGATAAAAAACGCCTGGCTGCTCACAACGGGCAGCTGGTCTCTTATCTTCCGGAAGGGGATGATGTCTGTTTTTCCACACGCCAGCAGCCCGTCTTAAGCATCGCCGTTATGCCCCGCTGGGACATTCAGTATCTGAAGGCAATGGCTGCCCAGGGCAGCGGCCTCATCGGCCGCACGCCGGAATTCGCCATGATGGCCGGTCAGATGGAGGTTGCCAGCACCATGCACGGCGGTTTCCGGGACCAGGTGAAATGGGTTCAGCCCCAAGCCATGCAGCAGGTCTACGACTATCTGCTTGAGGGCGCATCCGCACCGATATCTGCAGCAAGGCGATTCTTCTTTTTTTCGTAACGATCCGGGCCCATTTTCAGATGGGCTCAGATCTTTTTAATTCTGGCTGCTGTCCAGCGTAAAATATCCCGGGTGCTGCTCCATCTTCCCCAGAAGATTTCCGCGAAAACTCACCAGATGCTCGCAGACCTTCTGATCCGGATCTACTCCCTCCGGGAGTCCCATCAGGAGAAAATCACAGAATTCATGATGCTGCCCTCTCACCTTGTCAAACTGGCATTCTCCGTCCATGGCATCCAGATGACGCAGCCTGTCATAATGAGCTACCAATCCTCGAATTGCCATCCACGTGTGGCATCTGCCGGCGAAATAATACATCATTCGATGAAAGTCGTCATCCAGCTCAATAAAGATATCAATGCTCTCCGGCGAACTGGCGTCCGGCTGGTGCTCGTCCTGCCTGCGCAGACAATTCAGCATCTCCTGCATCTGTTCCCGTTCAATCGTTCCCGCACTTTCCTTCAGAATGTTGCCCTCCATGAGAAGCCTTGTGCGATATCCCTCCTTCACCAGCATCGGATCGATCTGGCTCACCCTCGTTCCCTTCTGAGGAAAAATGTCAACCAGCCACTCCTCATGAAGCGCCGCAATCGCCTCATGAACCGGTGTACGGCTCATCTCCAGCACCTCTGCAATGGCTGCCTCATTCAGCACTTCCCCCGGCTGCAGACGCAGATTCATAATGTTCTTCCGCAGAACACGCTTTGCAAATTTTTTGCTGCTTTCCGCTTTTCCACGAGGCGGAATCAACAGGTTCATTTTTTTCTCCTCCCCCATTCTCTCCATTCTGCAGCTTCACATTTGCTGACATTTTGGACAGCCGCAGTAATTTTCACAGGTTCTACAGCTAATATATTAGTTATTCATTTTCTCTGCAATCCCTTCCGTCCCGGCTTTTTGTCGTGGAACAGTATTTCATTTTGAAATACTGCAAAAACAACAGTTGCAATTCCAAACCAACTGTGCCATGCTTATGACATGGATCAAGAAACGTGATATATCAGCTTAGTAATCAAGTTTGATCCTCTGGATATTATACCCCTTGCATGGGACTGCGGAAAAGGAGAAAACCATGAGTATTCGCGTATCGTACGAAATTGTCAAATCAACTGTAAAGCAGGCTTTTCTCAATCTTGGCCTGACACAGGAAAAAGCAGAACAATGTGCAGAAATTCACACCGAGAGCAGCCTTGAAGGCATTGAAAGCCACGGACTGAATCGTGTTCCCCGTTTCGCGGAATATGTGCAGAAGGGCTGGGTAGATATCAACGCTGAGCCGGAGCTGGTCGGCTCCAAAGGTGCCGTTGAGAACTATGA
>CAVAJA010000299.1:0-25356 GCA_963588615.1 Lachnospiraceae bacterium
ACGGATGTGTCTGCAATGGGGGATCATCTGCTGCAGATGACTTGGAAGTGCGCAGACGAGACACCTTCCCTGCAGGGAGAGGAGCCTCGGCTCGGTTATCGGATTGCCCTTCCGCGCGGAACGGAGGAGGCAGAAGGAAAGCGGATTGTGAATCAGCTTGACGACATTCCGGTGATTGTCGGCGTATACAGGCTCAAGGATGGGCTGCTGGGAGAGGATATTACAGAGCAAAGCCGGTTTGCGCACAGCTGTAAGAAGGAAAACTGTGCCTATGATGCTGTGCAGCACGGGAAAACCGGAATACGATTTCTGATTCATGTGAAGGAGAAGCCAATGCAGGAAAAAGTGAATTTACCGAATACCGGAGGAAAAGGAACCAGGCAGTATCTTCTTACTGCGGCAGGAATTGCCGGCGTACTCATCGGATGGAAAATTCTGCGCAGAAAATGGGAACGCAGGCGCCGTGGGAAAATGCAGGAATGAAGAACGACGGACAGGAGCAGCGGCCGCAAATTGGGGATGCGGCGGACATTGGCGGAGGAGAACAAAGTGGAGAGGGGACATAGAGAACAGAAGAGAAAAAGAAAAATGAATAAGAAGAAAGAACGGTTGAACAGGCAGCCTGCGGCTGCGAAACCAGGCATCGGAATTTCCGGAGCGGCCTGCAGAGCACTGCTGTTTGCACTGGAGTCAGGGCTTGGGCTGATGGCTCCCATACTGCCTGTGCATGCGATGGAGGTTCCCAGCGGGACGATCACGGTCACAAATGTGAAGGAAACACAGGCAAGGGTGACAGCCTATCAGCTGGTGGACGGAACCTATTCGGCGGAGGGAAAGCTCACAGGGTATGTGCTGATCGACGAGGAACATATGAAGATTTCCAACCTGCAGCAGCCGACTGCGGAGGAGATTGCAGAGATTGCAGATTATATCGAGTCAAATCCAGGGACGGTGACGGGAACAGCGCTGACTCTGTCGGATTCCGAAAAAGGAACCTGGAGGCTGCAGACGGAGCCCGGCGAATATCTGATTCTGGTGACGGGCAGCGGAGATACCGTCTATAACCCTGCTGTGGTTTCAGTTAATGTTACAGACGCAGATCAAATGGACCTGCAGGATGGAACCGTTGATATTCAGAAGGCATTCTTCGAAAACGGCAGCAGTGCCTATCTGAAATCTTCAACGACGGATCTTAGAAAAACCGTTCTTCTGAACGGAGAGCAGGTGAGGGGGCGATCGGCAGCCGTGGGGGAGAGCATGGAGTTTGTGATCGACAGCATGACGATTCCGTCCTATTCCGAGAGTTATGAAAAATTGGTCTTCCGCATTCATGATGAACTTGAGAGCGGCTGCTTCGGCGCAGTCCATGACCTGAAGGTTCTGGTGGATGGACAGGAGGTGGCAGCAGGTGCGGATACCTGGAAAGTGACATATGGGAGCGGGAAGACATCATTTGATCTGGAATTTGCGGAGGGCTATCTGCGCAGTCATGGGGCAAAAGCGGTCGCCGTTCATTACAGAACTGAGCTGCAGGAGAATGCAGGACTGAATTTTGCAGAGAATACGAACAAGGCGGTGCTGCAGTATTCCAATAATCCGGCAAAAGCAGATGAAGTGAAGGAGAAGACCGCGTTTTCCTATCAGTACACCTTCGGATTGGGAGCCAACATAGATGCAGAAGGAACCAAAGAGCAGCAGATTGAGACCGGAGAGCTCAATAAGGTCACCAGGACAAAAGGAATCCGCGATTATGAAACGACCGGGACGACATATTCCGGAACGGGAGCAACGAGTACCAGCCGCAGCAGATACGCTCTTGGTGAGGCAAGCTTTGCCCTGTACAGTGACAAGGGGATGACACAGCAGATTGCGTCTGCGAGGTCCGATGCCAACGGACATCTGACCTTCACCGGACTTGCGGAAGGAGATTATTACCTGAAGGAGACCGCGGCCCCCAAAGGATACGCGTCCAATGACATGGCTTACCATGTCAACATTGCAGCCGTCTATCGTGAGAACGGAAGCCTGTCAGAATATACGGTGTCGATCAGAGAAATGATGGATTCCGGCGAAGAACAGACGGCTGGATCTCTCACATACAAGTCAGACGCTGTTATGGAAGAGGACGGAAATGTATCCAATACGATTTCCTCGGACGGAACAGCAGCGGAGATTCTCAATGTGCCGCTGATGCAGCTCCCTTCAGCAGGCGGCGAAGGAACCATGGGTTTTGCTGCGGCAGCGGTCGGAATGTCTGGGATCTTGTTGATCTGGAAGCGGGCCTGCGCCGGAAGAAAATCCCAATCCGACAGGAAGGTCTGATTATATGAGGCGGGCGCTGCAGAAAACGCTGGAGACATTGGCGGTTCTCCTGATTCTGGGGACTGCCTTTTATCCGGTTATCAGTGATGCCTGGAATCGGAGAATTGCACAGAGGATGATCGTTCAATACCGGAATTCCCTGTGGGAGAAGATCTCGGAGAAAGACCTGGGACTGGAACGGGAACGGGCGGCGGAATACAACCGAAAGCTGTCCAGAAGCGGCATTATGGGAGAATTAACGCAGGAACAGGAGGCGGAATATGAGCAATTGCTCAACACCGATGGAACCGGAATCATGGGATATCTGGAAATTCCAACGATATCTGTCAACCTTCCGATCTATCACGGTACCTCCGACGAGGCGCTGGCGCGCGGAGTGGGACATCTTAAGGGATCCAGTCTCCCGGTGGGAGGAGCCGGGACACGAACGGTACTGAGCGGACACCGGGGATTGCCTTCCGCCCGATTATTTACGGATCTTGATCAGCTGAAGGAAGGGGATGTTTTTTATATTGCTACGCTGTCGGAGAAGAAAACCTACAAGGTGATCGAGATACAGACCGTTTTGCCGGAGGAAACGGAAGAACTGGAGATTGAGGGGGATCTTGATCTTGCAACACTGGTCACGTGTACGCCCTACGGGGTGAATACGCATCGACTGCTGGTGACAGGAAGCAGGGTGGCAGCCGGGACGGAAGGTTCTGAATGCGGCAGGAGCGAGGGAAACGCCGCGGGACAGAATACGGAAGGTCAGAAAGAAACGGAAGGCGGACTGTCCCGAATCCAAACGGTCTGCAGAGGGATACAGAAGGCGATGATGAGACCGGCATTGGTTCTGGTCACTGCAGGACTGGTGATATCAGCGGGAGCACTGCGGATTTTATGGATATGGACTGTGGATTTAGGGAGATGGAACAGGTATCAGGAAAGAATGCGGAAGCATAAAAAAATGTATGAAGGGGGAAGATGCAATGAGACAGGCGGCAGGCCGCATTGCTGCGGGAATTCTGACAGCAATATGTATATGGGCGGGAAGAAATCTGTCATTGCTGGCTGCACAGACAGGGGTGCTGCAGATTTCGTACTCGTGCGGCGAAATGACACCAATCGAAGGAGCAGAATTTTCCGCGGTGTGTGTGGCGGACGGAAACGTTCAAAAGGGCAGAATGGTGTATACCTTAAAAAAAGAGTATCAAACGTGCGGCCGGACTCCGCAGAAACCGGAATTCTGGGAAGATAAAGAATTGCCGGATGTGCTGCTGAAATGTTATCAGAAGTCCGAACGCAATGCGGTCCAAAAGCAGAGAACGGATTCCTCGGGAAATGCATATTTTACAAATTGCAGCGCCGGAATTTATCTGGTGTGGCAGAGCGGATCTGAGAAAGACAGCAAGGAGTTTGACACAGCGGGGACTCTGCTCGTGACGGTTCCCGAGAATGCTTCTGCAAAATCCGGGGATTGGAGCTGGAGTACGAGGGCATATCCGAAAACCTCAGCAAAGCCAACGGCGATCGAAACGGACGCAGCGGAGTCGAACACGATTGCTGCTGCAAGAGAAATCACGCAGGTGATGAATGCGGAGCATGCAGCACCGGAGATATCGGAAAACCGAGGAGACGGAACCGGAGACGATTCCGCACTATACGGATTCCTGGCAGCAGCAATCTTTTCGGCAGCAGGTCTTGCGGGATATGGGTGGATGCACAGGAAGATCAGAAAGAAGAACCGCAGATTCCGATCGTAGCCGACCGCCATCGACAAATTCATAAGAGGTGGGAGATATTTTCAGAAAATCTTCACATTTTCCTGTTCAATAGAAGGTTAAAATGGTAATGTTCTGGCGTGATGCGCCAGAATTATGATTGGGATTGCGATACGGAAGGGATGGAAAGATGAACAGGAAGAGGAGTATGCGGCTAAAGGCGGCGGCGCTTGCGGGGCTATTGGCGATTTCCGCAGCAGGCTGCGGAAATGCAACGAAAAACATGACGGAGGAGCAGGTAAAGCTTCGTGATATATCAAATTACCACAGCTTTACGGGGAATATTGCACCGGTGTCAGAACAGAATGTGCTGCCGGATCTTACCGGGGTGAAGGTTCTGACCGTGAATGTAGAGGAAGGCGATGAGGTCCATGAAGGTGATGTTCTCATGACGCTGGATGCCGACAGCCTCCAGGAGCAGATTGATGAATTGGAAGCCACCATCAGCTCGGCAGAGCAAAGCTCAGCAGCCAGTCTGTCCTCCGCACAGCAGAACTACAGCAATTATCAGCAGAATCTAAACGATGGACTGGACTCCTCCATTCAGAATGCCAAAAACAGCATGGATTCCGCATACTCGTCGCTGGTTTCCGCACAGCAGAAGTACAATGATGAAGTGGAATTAAACAACCAGCAGCTCTCTTCTTCCATTCTTCAGGCCAAACAAAGTGTAGACAATTCTTATTCCAGCCTGCAGTCGGCGCAGTCCAATGTGGAAAGTGCGCAGCTGTCATTGAATCAGGCAAAGGAAAACAGGCAGAAAGCAGCGGATTCAGGTGAAACCGAACTGACGGCGTATGATCAGGAAATTGCCTCTATGGAGCTGAAGCTGCAGTCAGCTCAGACATCTCTTACCAATGCGGAGACATTGTACAAGGATTCCGTGAACAGCTATGAGGCTGCAAAGCAGGGCGAAGAGGATACCTTGACCTCTTTATACGATGCTTTGATTCAGGCACAGACATCCTATGTCAATGCAGTGGACAGTTATAATGCGGCCGTGCGCAACTCGGAGCAGCAGCTGCAGACATACGCATCTCAGGTGGAATCTGCCCAGGCCAGCAGTACCCAGCAGGATGCAAATAAATTGAAACTGCAGAACCTGAAGGACCAGCTGGAGGACTGCAATGTAAAGGCACCGATGGACGGTGTGGTGACATCCTTGAATGTGAAGGCGGGAGACCTTACAACCACGGGAACAGCGGCAGCAGTGATCACCAGCTTCGATACCATGAAGATCGACATCAAGATCAATGAATATGACATCCAGGGAGTGAATGAAGGAGATCCGGTAACCATTACGGTGGATGCACTGGACAAAGAATATCAGGGAACCATCAAGAGCATCTCCAGAGTGGCAACTACGGACAGCGGAGTGTCTTATTTTAAGGCCGAGGTGAATTTTGACGGAGATGAGGATGCCAGAAGCGGAATGAGCGTTGAGGTTAAGCTGACCATCAGCGAGGCATTGAACGCAACGTCAGTCAGCTCGTCCGCAATTCAGACGGCAGAGGATGGCAGCTCTTACGTATTGATGTATGCCGATGAGAATAAAAAGACCACAAAGCAGCAGACGGTCACCCTTGGTATTACAGATGGTACCTACACAGAAATCACAGAGGGACTCTATCCGGGAGATACCATTCTGTATACTGAGAACACCGGAACCTCCGGAGCTGCCATGATGGTCATGGAAGAAGGCGGTGGTGAAGGCGGTGCTCCGGAAGGCGGCGGTGAAGGCGGAGGACCGGGCGGAGGCGACGCTCCGAGCAACTAAGGAAACGCTGATTAAATCAGCGTTTCCTTAGCAACCTCCGGCGGGTCGCACGGATTTGCAGGGGAAAATGCTGCTTCACAGCGCAAATCCGGCGAGGGAAACGCTTTAATCAGCGTTTCCCTAAGGAAATGTCAGCGATTCAGGACATCTTAAATTTGATACGAGAGAATGCTGAAAAAAGGAACAGCGAAATCATGTGGAAATCTAAAAAAGGGAGGAGGCTGTCTGCTGCAGATCAGGGGGCGGCGCTTCCGGCAGAAAATGAGATCCTGAAGATGTCAGGGATTACAAAGGACTATCAGATGGGAGACGAGGTCTCGCACGTACTGAAGGGAATTGATCTGACGGTGACACGAGGGGAGTTTCTGGCGATTCTGGGCCCTTCCGGATCCGGCAAATCGACATTGATGAATATCATCGGGTGTCTGGATACGCCTACGCAGGGAGATTACTGGCTCTCCGGAAGGCACATCGCGGCGCAGAACGAGACGGCTCTGGCGAAAATCCGAAGCAGGGAAATCGGATTTATTTTCCAGTCCTTTTACCTGCTGCAGAGGCAGAGTGCGTTTGAAAATGTGGAGCTGCCGCTTTTATACGCAGGAATGGGAGAAAGGGAACGCAAGGAGCGGGTCAAGGAAGTGATGGAACGGGTGCAGCTGTCTGATAAGATGTACCACTATCCGAATCAGCTCTCGGGAGGCCAGCAGCAAAGAGTGGCCATTGCGAGGGCTGTGGCAAACAATCCTACGATCCTTCTGGCAGATGAGCCGACGGGTGCGCTGGATCAGATCACAGGTCGGCAGGTGATGGAGCTGTTTCATTCCCTAAACGAGGAGGGCAGAACCATCATAATGATCACCCATGACGCAAAGATTGCGGCACATGCGAGTCGGATCGTGAGAATCCTGGACGGGAATTTAAGTGCGGGAGGTGTGGAAGATGCTTAAAATTGTGATACAGAGCTTCCGGATGTCCCTGCAGAACATCAAGAGCAATAAGATGCGCTCCTTCCTGACGATGCTGGGGATTGTAATCGGCGTGGCGGCAGTGATCGGACTGATTACCATTATGCAGGGAGCCACCAACAGTGTCATGAGCGAATTTGAGAAGCTGGGGACAGGCGTTCTGACAGTCAGTGCGCCGGGAACGGCGTTAAAAAAGGGTCTGACCGACTCGGATCTGGAAAAGCTGAGCCAGGTGGAAGGTGTGGATGCAATTTCCCCTTCGGTTTCCGTGACAACAACAGCGGTCTATAATGGAGAGGTTTATAAGAAGATATCAGTTTCCGGAGAGGCCGTGGTTTATTTTCAGCATAATGATGTGATTAATTCGGGACGAGCCTTCAACAGCAGCGAGGAGAGCGGCGACACGAATGTGTGCATTGTCGACAAGAGCTTTGTGAAGAATGTTCTGAACGGGCAGGCGGCAATTGGAAGTACCGTGAAGCTGGGGGGACTCAGCTATACGATCATCGGGATTCGGAAGGACGATTCTTCTCTGACATCTGCGTATTCCGACACCAGCAATCTGGACGGTGAAGTCATCATTCCGTATCGGAATGCGCTGGATATGTCGAAGGCTGCAAATGTCAGTACGGTTTCGGTGTATGTTGCAGATGGGTATTCCTCGAGTACGGTGGAAAAAAATCTCCGAAGCGCATTGGATAACTTCTACAATGGGACAGAGAACGCGTACTCCGTGATTAATATGGAGAGCCTGATGGACAGTATGTCCACGATCATGAATCTGATGTCAGCTCTTTTGGGCGGAATTGCCAGCATTGCACTGGTGGTGGGCGGCATCGGAATCATGAACATGATGCTGGTGTCCGTCACAGAGAGAACCAAGGAGATCGGACTGCGGAAGGCGCTCGGTGCAGAGCCGGTCTGGATTCAGCTGCAGTTCCTGATGGAATCGATTACACTGTCTATTGTGGGAGGCCTCATCGGCATTGCAGCAGGTCTTCTGATTGCGGTGGTGGCATCCAAGCTGATGAACATTACATTCGCAATCTCAACAGGAGCAATTCTGCTGGGAGTTGGTTTCTCAGCTGCGGTCGGCATAATTTTCGGCTGGGCACCGGCAAGGCGGGCGAGCAGGTTAAATCCCATCGATGCCCTGCGGTCAGAGTGATTCTGTGACTGCGGATTGTGAAAACAAAAGGTTGCAGATAGAAAGGACATAATATGAAAAAGAGAATCTTGAATCGAATTCTTGCCGCTGCTGCGGCCGCTGCCGTCACGGCAGGATGCGTTACGGCAGCACCGATGCTGTCGATCCGGTCGGAGGCCGCCACACAGCCGGCGTATAATTCAAAATGGACCGCGCAGTACCCTTTCCTGACGCTGCTCAAGTCGGCACTCCTCAACAGCTACACCGATGCAAACGGGATTTATGAGCAGCTGAAGCTTGGAATCAAGTATAAGACTGTCAGTGAGTCGGACATCCTGACGCTGTCACAGGAGGGCTACAGAATTCCGGCAGAGAGCATGCAGAAGCTTTACACAGAGGGATGGATTTCCGGATACCTGTATAAAACTGTGACGGGACAGGGGTATACTGCGGCAGATTTTAAGGATGTTTTTGACGCCAATTACTACGTCAATGCGAATCCGGTGATTGCACAGGCTGTGGCGAACGGAACGCTGGCCGGAGATGAAAACTCGCTGTTCCTGAATTATCTGACCTGCGGCATTGCGGCAGGCTTAAACGGCAGCAGCAGCTTCCAGTTCTCTTATTTTGAAAGTCAATATCCGCAGGTTGTAAAGGCGCTGGGCGGCAGCAAGCTGGCGGAGGTAACCTATTACATTATGAATAAGAATGCGCTTTCACTGAAAGGAAGCAAGAGTTAAAACAGCAGAGAAAGAGCAGTAATGAAAACACCTCGCTGTCGGATGGAGAATCCGGCAGTGAGGTGTTTTTGCAGGGACAGAATCGATCAGGTCTCGTCGGGCAAAGCGGCAGCGATTCCGCTTTACCGAAGTCGAAAGAACAGTCCCAGCTTCTTAAGAGGCGCACGAAGTGCCATGTAAAGGACAACCACTACAATGGCGGAGACAACGGAATTGATCAGAGTCACCACCAGATTGATGCTGAAGGACACTTCTGCGGCGGGCTTGCCGAGAATCAGGATCTTGTAGAAATACCGCAGCAGGGGATCAAAGATGGTGTTGAAGGAAAGCCCTGCGATGGTGGCCAGGATGACACCGAGGAGCACCTTCCTGCGGTTGGTCTCAACGGAGATATGGAAGACCTTGTGGGCAATCAGACCGACAATGATTCCGATCAGAAGCTTGATGATGAAAGTAATGGGGGCTTCCACAATATAGACGGGATCCAGGAGATCTGCCAGGGTCAGGCCGATGGCACCGCCGATGCCGCCGTACAGGCTTCCCAGAAGAAGCGCCCCGAGGACAACAAAGGCATTTCCGAGGTGAACCGATACCTGTCCGCTGCCCGGCGTGGGAATGCGAATGGACAGATAGGTGAAAACAACATAGGTAATGGCAGCAAATATGCCTGCAAAGACAAGCTTCCGGAGCTGATCGCGCTTCTCCGGGACTGCGTTGTCTGCAGTTTTGACAGCAGATGAATTCATAACAATCTCCTCCTTCTGCGGAATCGCATTCCGCATAACAATCTGGTATCATCAATGCCGAAAGAGCTTCTGAAACAGAGTTCACAGTCAGATACCGGATGTGAACATAGGGAAGCTGATTCGTGCAGCATTCCACGCATGCGATGTATTAAAGTATATGCGAAATTGGAATGGCGACAATGGCCAAAATACGAATTATGCACCATACCAATCATGCGAAGAGGAGGGTATATGAACAAAAATCAGTTTGCTGCGGCATCCCCGAAGGGATGGAACAGCTATGATTATTATGATACGGCGGTAACTGAGGAAGAGGTGAAGGCAAATGCACGCTTCATGGCAGAGCACCTGAAGGCTTACGGATACGAGTATGTGGTCATCGACATCGAGTGGTATGCAAGGGATGCTGGGACGCAGCGGCCCGAAGTGCAGTATATTCCTTTCGGAGATAATGCACTGGACGAGTATGGACGGCTTCAGCCGGCAGAGAATCGTTTTCCTTCCTCAACGGGCGGCAGAGGATTCCGGGAGCTGTCGGATTATGTTCACAGCCTTGGATTGAAATTCGGAATTCACATCATGAGAGGAATTGCAAGAGCGGCAGCATACCGCCATCTGCCGATTCTGGGGACGGACACAACGGCCGACAAGGTGGCGGATCCCTATTCGATCTGCCCGTGGAATCCGGACATGTATGGCGTCCGGAACACGAGGGAGGGACAGATTTATTACGATGGACTGATCCAGATGTATGCGGATTGGGGTGTGGATTTCATAAAATGTGATGATATATGTGATTCCAGGCAATACCCGGACGGCGGTTCGGTGCAGGAATTTTCAGGGTGGCATGAGTCAGAGATGATTCACAATGCCATTATGAAGACGGGAAGGCCGATTGTGCTGTCGTTGTCTCCGGGGCCGGCTCATCTGGATCGTGCATGGTTCTATGCTAAGAATGCGAATATGTGGCGCATTACAGACGATTTCTGGGATAGCTGGCCGCTTCTTCTGGAGATGTTCAGCCGCTGCGAGAAATGGCAGGACCATGTGGCCTGCGGCTGTTATCCGGACTGTGATATGCTGCCGATCGGTGTCATCGGAAAAAACTTTCATGAGGAACGAAGATCGAATTTTACCGACACGGAGCTGCGCACGATGCTGACTTTGTGGAATATGTTCGGGGCACCGCTGATGATCGGAGGAGAACTGACAAAGCTTTCGGACAGGGAACTTCGTCTGCTGACGAACAAGGAGATTCTGGACCTGAATGACGGAACACATTACGGAAGACAGATTTCGCGGAACGAGGAGGCGGCTGTCTGGATCAATACGGACTGCAGTGACGGACACCTGACCGTGGCGATGTTCAATCTGTCTGACGAGGACAGTCTGCAGAGCGTACGCTTTGACGAGCTTGGATTGGAATGGGAGGATGGAAGCGTTCCTTCGGAGCTGACACTCCATGAATTGTGGGATAAAACAAATCACACCGCCGACGGCGGTGTGATTGAGGCCGAGATACCTGCGCACGGGGTCAAGGTGTATCGGATTATGTGACCGCAGGAAATTCGGGCTGAAATCCGGCACATACAGAAAGGTCCCGATTTTAGAATTCGGAAATATCCAGAGATCCGGCGGAATCAGAATTTCTGATTTCCCGGATCTGTGCCTTGTACGAGAAGGAATCATTTACTTTGATGGTGACCGTATCACCGACCTTGTGGTGTACAAGGGCCCTTCCAATGGGGGATTCGATGCTGACGATGTTGTGAAGGGAGTCTGCTCGAATCGGAGTCACCAGTGTGTAGGTTTCTTCTTCATCGTCTTCCGGAATATAAATGACAACCTCTTTATCGACGCCGACCTCATCTTCTGGAGCGTCCTCGACAATCTCGGCTGTGCGCAGCATGCGCTCGAGATAGCGGATGCGGCTGTTGTTGTGGCCGTTTTCTTTTTTTGCGGCGTAGTATTCAAAATTTTCAGAGCGATCTCCCTGAGCAGCAGCCTCTGCAACAGCGGCAGTCAGCTTCGGACGCAGTTCTACTCTTCGCATTTCAATTTCTGCCTCGATTTTGGCGACATCGCCCTTTGTCAGTCTCTGTCCCATAGATTCAACCATTTCCTTTCCCAGCTGTTCGCTGAACGGCAGCATTTCGAATGAACCGGATCAAATGATGCAGGGGTTCAGAAGATGATGCTGTCAACAGATGTCAGATCGATTCATCCTCCGGAATCTGATTCCAGAGCCGGTAGTAAATCCCCTTTTGCGCCAGCAGCTCTTCATGCGATCCGGATTCCCGGATGCCGTCCTCCCCAAGAACCAGAATGCGGTCATAATCCTTGATGGTGGTCAGCCTGTGAGCAATGGTGAGCGTCGTTCTGCCGTGAGCGAGCTTCTCCAGACTTCGTCCTACCAGAATTTCACTCTCATTGTCCAGTGCACTGGTGGCCTCATCGAGGATCAGAATCGGAGGATTCTTGAGAAAAACCCGGGCAATTGCAATGCGCTGCCGCTGTCCTCCGGAGAGCTTTACGCCGCGTTCTCCGATGTATGTCTCATAGCCGTCCCTGAGCTTCTGAATGAATTCATCTGCGCCGGAAAGCCTGGCGGCGAGATGAATTTCATCGGAGGATGCATTCGGTTTTCCGTAAGCAATGTTGTCATATACAGAACCGCTGAACAGGTAGACATCCTGCTGCACAATGCCGATCTGGCTGCGCAGACTTTGCAGCGTCACATGGCGGATGTCCTGCCCGTCAATGCAGATGGTTCCGGCGGTTGGCTCGTAGAACCGCGGAATCAGATTGCAGAGGGTTGTTTTGCCTCCGCCGGAAGGTCCGACCAGAGCAAGACGTTCTCCGGCAGCAATGGTGAGGCTGACATCCTTTAAAACGCGGTTATGATCATCCGGATATTCAAAGCTTACATGGTCAAAACGGATTTCGCCCCTTTCGGGAGTCAGAGGAACGGCATCCTCTGCATCATGAATGGTGACGGGGGTGTCCATGATCTCTGCAAAGCGTTCAATTCCCGTTATGCCCCGCTGAAACTGTTCGGCAAATTCAACGATGCGGCGAATGGTAGCGATTAAGGTGGTGACGTAGAGAATGTATGCTACCAGATCTCCGGCGGTTATCCTGTGACAGACAAGAGACATTCCGCCGGCCAGAATGACGACGAGATACATAAGACCGTCAAAGAGCCGGGTGGAGGTGTTGAATGCAGCCATAGCGTAGTAGGTCAGTGTTTTGATCTCTTCGAACTGCCGGTTGCTGTCATTGAATTTGCAGCGCTCCTCATCCTCTGCGGCGAAGGCCTTTACTACGCTCTGACCAAGGAGCGAGTCCTCTATGGCGGCATTGAGTTCACCGATCTGTACGCGCTGCCTGCGGAACCTCTCGCGCAGACGCAGATTCAGATGAACGGAGACGACGGCCATGACGGGAACACAGGCAAAAACCGCCAGCGTCAGGGGAATGCTGGCCTGACACAGGATGATGAAGGACACCGCGATTTTGATGGCGGCAATGAAGAACTCCTCCGGGCAGTGATGTGCAAATTCCGTCACATCGAACAAGTCGTTGGTGATGCGGCCCATGATGGTGCCGACCTTGGTGTTGTTGTAATAGGTGTGATCCAGCCGGAGCAGATGGTCAAAGGCGTCCCGGCGCATATCGGTTTCGATGTGCACTCCCATGATGTGGCCGATTCCGGACATGAAATAGGATGCAGCTCCGTCGATGATGCGCAGAATCAGATAGACCCCTGCCAGCTTCCAGACAATTTCGCCTGTCAGGGTAATTCCGACGCCCATAGCAGAATTCGTGAGAACGCTTATGATTTTAGGAAGAACGATGTCGCACAGGGTGGTTAATGCAGCACAGAAAAGGTCAAAAAAGAGGACGCCTCTGTATTTGGCCAGGTATGGAAGAAATCTTCGAATTTGTTTCATGATGATCAGCCTGCTTCTAAAACTGCCGCAGCAGTTCGGTATGGATACGGAACGGTTACCATTTTAGCAACTTTAAAGTCAGCTGACCAGCAGCTGACGGTTTGCCAATGAGATGGCACAACGATATAATGAAGGTTGTTGTTCGTGAGAAGTATACACTTCGAGGCATGCGCTGAATCTATGTTCGGCGGAAAGGAGTGTCGGAATCATATGCGCGGCAGAAAAAAGAGAAACAGACGGATAGCGGCAATTATTGCAGGGATCTTGATCCTCGCGATGATTCTGCCTCTTTTGATCGTAAATGTCTCTGCAGCGGAGACGACGGAGAATACGGTACAGAACGGGATTTCCCTGGAGGGAATGGATCTTTCCGGAATGACCAGGGAGCAGGTGCAGAACACAGCCGAGGAGCTGCTGGATAAGCGCAGATCTGCAGTGATCACGCTCCACGGAATGGACGATGAATATGTGACGGTCAGCGCCGGGAATCTGGGACTTACCTGGAACAACAGTGATGTGGCGGACACCATCATGGACTACGGTCACGCCGCCAACATTATTTCGAGATATAAACAGGCCAAGGATCTGGAGCACAATGGGGCGGAATTTTCCCTGGACATCTCCTTCAACGAGGAACAGATCCGTACCTTTATAGAGAACAATTGCTCTGAATGGAATGTGGCGGCGGTGGAGGCTTCCATGACAAAGACCGGCAGCGGTTTTGCGTTCACAGAAGGCAGCAACGGCGTCACAATCAACGAAGATGAATCGGTGAAGCAGATCGTAAGCTTTCTTACGACGGAGTGGAACGGGGAAGATGCCGTCATCGACCTGGACATGGAGACGACAGAGCCGGCAACTACGGTGGAGGAGCTGCAGAAGCTGACCTCTGTTCTGGGAACGTTTTCCACCTCCTATTCACAGTCCAACACCGCACGATCCAAGAATATTTCGAATGCATGTGCCATGATCAACGGGATTACGCTGGCACCGGGAGAGAGCTTCTCCATGTTGGGTACCATTACGCCGTTTACAGAGGAAAATGGCTATGCGCTGGCCGGTTCCTATGTCGGAGATGAGGTTGTGGAGAGCTTCGGCGGCGGAATCTGTCAGGTGTCCACTACTTTGTACAATGCAGTGATCCGTGCGGAATTGAACGTGACGGAAAGACACAATCACTCGATGATTGTCACCTATGTAGATCCGTCTGCCGATGCGGCCATTGCAGAGTCGGCGGGCATGGATTTCAGATTTACCAACAATCTGAGCAATACTATTTACATAGAGGGATCGGCCTACAACGGCACCATTACCTTTACCATCTATGGCGTGGAGACCAGGGCATCGAACCGAAAGGTTTCTTTTGTCAGCGAGACGTTGTCGGAAACCCCTTCGGAGGGCTACAAGATCAAAGAGGACGCGTCGCTGGCCGTCGGAACCGTGCAGACGACAGCCGGGCACGACGGACTGACGGCGAAGCTCTGGAAGGTGGTGACCGTAGACGGGGCAGAACAAAGCAAAGAGGTGTTCAACACCAGCAATTACAGCATGTCTCCCACGTATGTAAAGGTCGGAACGGCAGGGAATGTGACACAGGCCCTTCGGGATGCCATCGATTCCGGAGATGTGGATGCGATCAAAAAGGCGGCTGCGGACGCTGCGGCCGGGGTTGATTCTTCGCAGACGGATGAGCTGACCAATCAGGCACAGGATGCGGCGAACGCTGCATATGCGGACGCACTTGCGCAGGGACTGGATACCACAACGGCAATGGAGAAAGCACAGGATGCGGCAAATGCGGCGGTATCCCAGAGTGAGAGTACCGATGCAGGGACAGCGGAAACATCGGAGACATCGGAAACGACGGAACAGGCAGCAGCCGCAGACACGGAAGCCGGAGGGACACAATGATTCTGCGAACCGGCACATTGGATGAGAATGTTCGGGATCGATCGGTAGTGAAACGTCTGCAGGGTGTCTGGAATTTTGAACTGGCGGCAGAGGATCGTGAAGCGGCAGATATGCAGCCCAACATCGCGGCATGCACGCAGTCGATTCCGGTGGGAGACGGCAATGCGCAGACAGCAGCAGAGCTTGCGGCGCTGTCTGGCCGGCTTGCGATGATGGGGGCAGCAAACGAGCTGGCATGCAGAGGAATCCGGCCGGAGGGAGTGCAGGTCACCGTTCTTCTCCCGGAGGAGAGTGAGGAATCTCTCCTTCGTGCGATCACGGATTCCATTCGAGGAGCAGCAGAAGAGGCAGGGGTCTGGATATCCGGCTTTTACGGAGAGGCAACACCGGCTGTGACAAGGCCTGTGATTTCAGTCAGTGCGGCAGGGCATCGTCCGCTGCAGTCGGAGAACGGAGTCCTGGATTGGAATGAAAAGAAGGCTGCGGCGATTGAGCCCGATGGGGCAGCGGATCTTCTTGCCATAGGAGCGGTTGGGAAGTCGGGGACGGCGATTCTGACGGCGGCGAGAAAAGAGGAGCTGGGGCAGCGTTTTCCGCAGCAGTTTCTGGAAAAAGCCCGTCGGATGGGTGAGGACCTTCTGGTCCTGCCGTATCTGATGCAGATGCAGGAAGCAGGGATTTATCCGCTGCAAATGGAAGCGGCATCGGACGGAGGAATTTATGCCGCGCTCTGGAGACTTGCGGAGAAAGGAAAGGGGCAGGTCAGAGGCATGACGGTGGAGCTGCCGGATATTCCCATTCGTCAGGAGACCGTGGAGCTTGCGGACTACTATGACATCAATCCCTATCAGATGAGTTCCATCGGAGCGGTGCTGGCAGTGGTCAGCGACGGAGAAGAGGCACAGAGGAAACTGAACGAGAGAGAAGTTCGGGCAGAGTGCATCGGAAGGGTACAAAAAGGAAAGGACAAGGTCATCACGAACGGAGATGAGAAACAGAACCTGAATCGTCCGGGACCGGATGCACTGATGCAGCGCCTGGAGCAGATGCAGAAGAGCTGCGGACTGCGCAGTGTCAGCAAAACGGTCGGACGCGGTACAGAAGGCAGAACAGAAAGCGGAAAATGAGAAGGAAGGACGGAGCATATGAATACACTCAAAGAGAGGATTCTCACCATTATTGAGAAGAACAGCCGCGTTGGTCTGAAGGAGCTGGCCATCATGCTGGGAACGGAGGAGACAGAGATCGAAACCGCACTGGCAGAGATGGAGGCGGACGGCATCATCTGCGGTTACCACACCATGATCAACTGGGACAAGACCGGTGTAGAGCGTGTGACGGCACTGATTGAGGTCCGTGTTGTGCCGCAGAGGGGACAGGGTTTCGAGGAAATTGCGGAGCGCATCTACAAGTATCCTGAGGTCAGCAACGTATATCTGATGAGCGGCGGTTACGATCTTATGGTCATTCTGGAAGGAAAGACCCTAAAGGAGGTGTCCGGCTTTGTTACGCATAAGCTGTCCACACTGGAGGCTGTGCTGGGAACGACGACACACTTCATTCTGAAGCGCTATAAAGATCACGGAACCATCATGGATAAGAAGAGTGAAGATACCAGGGAGATTGTGACACCATGAGAGAAGATCTGATTGCATCCAAGGCAGCTTCTCTGAAGCCGTCGGGAATTCGTAAATTTTTTGATGTCGTTGCAGATATGAAGGATGTTATTTCGCTGGGTGTCGGTGAGCCTGATTTCGATACGCCCTGGCACATCCGCGATGAGGGCATCTATTCCCTGGAAAAGGGGAGGACCTTCTACACCTCCAATTCCGGACTCACGGAACTGCGCATGGAGATTGCTGCGTACATGAAGAGGACGCAGAATCTGGACTACCACTATCTGTCGGAGATCTTTGTTACCGTCGGAGGCTCAGAAGCCATTGACCTCGCCATGCGTGCCCTGATCAACCCCGGAGATGAGGTTCTGATTCCGCAGCCTTCTTATGTTTCCTATGAGCCGTGCGTTGTGATGGCAGACGGTATCCCGGTCATCATCGAACTCAAGGAAGAGAACCGGTTTCGTCTGACACCGGAAGAACTGGAGGCAGCCATTACTCCGAAAACCAAGATTCTGGTGATGCCCTTCCCGAACAATCCGACCGGCGCCATTATGGAGCGGGAGGATCTGGAAAAGCTGGTGCCGATTATCATAAAGCATGACCTGATTGTTGTATCGGATGAGATCTACAGTGAGCTGACCTACGGCGGAAAGCAGCACATCTCGATTGCCGGTTTCCCGGGGATGCAGGAGAGAACGATTCTGATCAATGGATTTTCCAAGGCCTATGCCATGACCGGATGGCGTCTGGGGTATGCCTGCGGACCGGCAGAAATCATGAAGCAGATGATTAAAATACATCAGTACTGCATCATGTGCGCTCCGACGACATCCCAGTATGCTGCTGTAGAGGCTCTTCGAAACGGCGATGAGGATGTGCGAAAGATGCGGGAGTCCTATGATGAGAGGCGCAGATTCGTGCTGTATACCCTGAGCAAGATGGGAATTCCCTGCTTTGAGCCGGAGGGAGCCTTCTATGTGTTCCCGTGCATCAAGGAATTCGGCATGAGCAGCGATGATTTCGCAACAGATCTTCTGAGACAGGAGAAGGTTGCCATTGTTCCGGGGACAGCATTTGGAGACTGTGGGGAAGGTTATCTGCGAATCTCATATGCATATTCGATCGACAGCCTGAAAAAGGCATTGGGCCGATTGGAAAATTATGTGCAGAAGCTGCGGGCGAGGGGAGAATAACCCGGGGCACGATATTCTCGCATTTGGAAACGGGCAAAGCACCCCGCATCCCCGACAGTCCGGATGGTGCGTCAGTCATCCAGGCTGTCGTTCAGGTCGGATCTTTGCAGGGAAAAAATAAATTCGGATCCCACTCCCTCTGTAGAAATCACGTTGATATTTTCATTATGCGCGCGGAGAATTTCGCGTACGATGGACAGGCCGAGGCCTGTCCCTTTTTTATCTTTTCCGCGTGAAAGGTCGGTTTTATAAAAGCGATCAAAGATAGCGTTCTGCTCACCGGTGGGAATGCCGATTCCATGATCCTTGACGGAGACGAAAACCTTGTGGTGCTTGACGGAGGTTTCGATCCGCACACAGGTGTTGTTCTTGCTGAACTTGATGGCATTGTCGAGCAGATTGTACAGAACCTGCTGAATGCGGTCCCGGTCGGCATTTACATAGAGAACATCGCCGGTGAGGATGAGTTCAAGCGTAACATCCTTGCCCAGACAGGTCTGCTCAAAGGAGGCGGCCACGCGGCGGATGACATCATTGATGTCATAATCAGTCCGGTTCAGCATCATCCCCCGGGTGTTCAGATTGTTGAGTGCGAGAAGATCGTTGGTAAGTTTGGTGAGGCGTTCTGTCTCATCGAGAACCAGGCGGATGTATCGGTCGTACATTTGGGGCGGGATCGTTCCGTCCAGCATAGCCTGAAGAAAACCGCGGATGGAGGTAAGCGGAGAACGGAAATCGTGGGAGACATTGGCAATGAATTTTTTCTGGTCATCCTCCGAGTCAGCCACCTTTCTCGCCATATAGCTCAGAGAGGCAGCCAGATACCCGATTTCGTCGTCACTCTCGGCGGTCAGCTCATAGTGCATGTTGCCGGCGGCATACTGTTCTGTCGCCCGGGTGATCCTGCGCAGAGGTAAATATACAATCTCGGTGAAGAAGATCAGGACAATGAGAGAGAGAAGAAGGAGAATCAGGAGCTCGATGTAGGAAATGTTCAGCCGATGATTTGCCTCTTCCCATAAGTCGTCCAGCGGCATGTGAATGACGACATAACCGTTGGTTTTATAATTCCGTGTGATGGGCGCCAGTACGGAAAGCTGATCTTCGGAGCAGTAACCAAAGAAAGTCCCTTCAACGTAGAGATTTCCGGAGAACACGGAAGGATCAAACCCTTCTACCCGAACCTCGGTTTCGGGATCAATGCGGGTCTGACTGTCCACCACGACGCGTCCGGAAGGATTCAGTACCATGATTCTGGCATCCAGAAAGGTGCCGAGGGAGCTGAGCTGTTTATATACGCTGTCAAGAGAGGTCTCTGAACTGTAGAGTTCAGCGGCGTAGGTGTTGGCAACCGTTGTGGCCTCGCGGTACAGGGAGGCGGCAGTTCTTTGACGCACCTGGTCCATTGTCATATTGGATACGAAGGTGGCGACAACGATAAAGCCGAAAACGGCGAACAATGCATACGCCAGTATGAATTTCAGATAAATGGTTTTTTTCACGAGCGGAAGGCTGCACGGCAGCAGTTTTGACTGACGATGAATGGTTAAACAGATTCGAATTTATATCCGATTCCCCAAATGGTGGTAATCCGCCAGTTTTCGTGGTCATGGATCTTTTCCCGAATTCGCTTGATGTGGACATCGACGGTCCTGGTATCACCGATGTATTCATAGCCCCAGATCTGATCCAGCAGCTGTTCTCTGGTGAATACGCGGTTGGGCTGGGATGCCAGAAAATAGAGAAGCTCCAGTTCCTTGGGAGGCATGTCCAGATTGCGTCCCATGTAGGTCACGGAATAATTGGTCAGACTGATGGTCAAATTCGGATAATTCACGACCTTGTCATCCGAGACAATTTCCTGCCGGGGCTTTGGCTGCTGGTGTGTTCTCCGCAGAACGGCCTTTACCCGCGCAACGAGTTCCTTGGAATCAAACGGCTTTTCCATATAATCATCTGCACCCAGCTCCAGACCAAGAACCTTGTCGAAAACCTCACCTTTGGCACTCAGCATAATGATGGGAGTCTGTGATCTGGAACGTATTTCACGACAAACCTGATAGCCGTCGATTCCGGGGAGCATCAGATCCAGGAGAATCATGTCAGGCTCATAGGTCTTGAATTTTTCCAGTGCCTGTTCACCGTCTGCGGCGATCTCCGTGTCATAGCATTCCTTGTTGAGGTAAAGGCTGATGAGCTCTGCAATGTTGGCGTCATCGTCTACGATTAAGATTTTCTGTTTATTCACAGCCATGTTGTTCCGATATCCTCTGTTGATGACAAGTCCTCTAAACGGCAGAGACGAAAGATCGATGCCGTGCCGTAAAATGCTGTCGGTCTCTTAAAGTGTGACGATCGTAACCCCGGCATCGCCCTCACCGAAATCACCGGCTCGGTAGCTTCGCACCCAGGTCTGCTTGCGGAGGTAGTTCTGCACGGCATTTCGAAGGGCACCCGTACCCTTGCCGTGAACAACGCGGACGCTGTCGAGATGAGACATTCTCGCATCATCCAGATATTTATCCAGTGCCATAATTGCCTCATCGGTGGTCATGCCAAGGAGATTGATCTCGGACGAAATGTTCAGAGCCCGGGAGAGATCTATTCCGCCGGCGTTCATCCTGCCGGATTGGTTTTCATAAGCGCGCTTGAGGGCACTGGAGGTTCGCTTCTTGGCCTTGGAATCAATGGCCATGCCGGTATCTTCATCAATGAGAGCAAGATCTGTCAGCGGAATCTGAGAATTCATGATTCCGCATTGGACGCCGACCTTATTCTGACGATCCGGGAGCTTGGTGACCGTGCCCTGCATGCCGAGCGAAATCACCTTCACCAGATCTCCGATATGCAGATCCGAGGGCTTGAGCCTGGATGCTCTGGGCTGCGGCTCCGCAGGCTTGCGGAGGCGTTTATCCTTGGCGGAGACCTTTTCGCGCAGACTGGTCCGGGTGTGTTCCATGGCAGTCATATCGGCACCCTTGCTGTTCCTGCGGATGGCTGAGATGGCGCTGTCGGCCTGATCCTTGGCGTCCTGCAGAATATTCCGGGCCTTTTCGTTGGCTTGATCCAGAATTTTCCGGCGGCGTTCCTCGAGGGAATCCTCACGCTGTCTGAGCTCGCGGCTGCGCCGGTCAAGATCAGCCTTCATGCGATCCAGCTCCCTGCGGTCTTTGTCATTCCTGCGGCGGGTATCCTCCAGCTCGGAAAGGGCATCCTCGAAACTCTGAGAATCCTGGCTGATCTGCTCCCTTGCTGTCTCGATAATATAATTCGGGAGCCCCAGCTTCTGGGAAATGGCAAAGGCATTGCTCTTTCCGGGAATGCCGACCAGCAGCCGGTAGGTGGGCTGGAGCGTCTCGACATCGAATTCACAGCTGGCATTGACGATTCCGGCTGTTTTCATGGCATAAATCTTCAGCTCCGCATAGTGCGTAGTGGCCAGTGTGGTGATCTTCCTGGTGTGCATGAAATTCAGAATCGAAATGGCAAGCGCCGCACCCTCTGTCGGATCGGTTCCGCTCCCAAGCTCATCGAACAGGCAAAGACAGTTCTTGTCTGCCCTTTTGAGAATGTCCACGATGGCGGTCATGTGGGAGGAGAAAGTGGAAAGGCTCTGCTCGATGCTCTGCTCATCTCCGATATCGGCATAGACCTCCCGGAATAAAGAGAGTTCACTGCGTTCACCGGCGGGAATGTGCAGACCGGACATGCCCATGAGTTCGAAAAGGCCGACGGTTTTAAGAGTCACGGTCTTTCCGCCGGTGTTGGGACCGGTGACAATGATCATGTCGTAATCGCTGCCGATGGAAAGGTCAATGGGAACCACCTTTTTGGGATCGATGAGGGGATGTCTGCCCTTATGGATGGTGATGCGGTGAGCCTCGTTGAAAACAGGCCGGGAGGCATTCCATTCCAGCGCAAGATGTGCCCTCGCAAAGATAAAGTCCAGCTGCGTCATGTTGGCGCAGTCATCCCGCAGGGCAATGAGATGATCTGACAACAAGGCAGAAAGAGCAGACAGTACCTTCTCTTCTTCCCTTTTTTCCTGTACCTGCAGTTCCCGGATGGTGTTTCCGAGCTCAACAATGGAGGCGGGCTCAATGAACAGCGTGGAGCCGGTGGAAGACTGATCGTGAACGATCCCCTTCACCTGACTTTTATATTCACTCTTTATAGGAAGACAGTACCGATCATCCCGCATGGTGACCACAGTGTCCTGCAGATAAGAGGACAGAGTCTGATTCAGGAGTTTGTTCAGCTGAACATGAATGCGGTCATCGGTGATGCCGATGTCGCGGCGCACCTTTTTGAGCTCCGGACTCGCATCGTCAGCCAGTCGATCCTCACCGGCGACGCAGCGGCGGATTTCCTGAGCCACCGGACTGAGGGGAACAAGGCAGTCAAAGAGATCATAGAGGGGATCGTCTTCACTTTCCGGACCATGGCTGCGGACTCTTGCGACATTCTCAAGAAAAGAAGCAAACTGATTCAGCTCCGGGATGGAAAGACTGGTGCCGATATGCAGAGCACCGAAGGCATCCGAAAAGTCACGGTTGCTGCCGAAGCTCAGGGAGCCGTTTCGGAAGAGATATCCCAGGGCAGATTCGGTCTCCAGCTGGGCTTTTTCGATGTCGGCCAAATCCGACATCGGCATGAGCTCCCGGCAAAGCCTGCGGCCCGGATCCGAAGTGGCGTGATCCTCCAGAAGAGCAGTTATTTTGTTAAATTCGCAAATGCGCATCACTTTTTCATTCATAAAGAAGAGTATAGCACGGTGCAGGCAGATGTGACAGAAGGCAAAGAGGACCGTACAGACTGCTGCAGGAAATGATTCCGGGAAGGAATTTGGCAGTTGGTATAGAATTGGCGCACAAAACATGTAAAAAATATCTATTGTATGAAAACACGCATCGGAGATATGATGTAACGTATATAGTAATCGATTGACAGTGCACCGAATGGGAAAGGTGCAGAACGGATGACAGCAGAGAAGAGGTATGACACGTGGCTACCATCAAGGACGTTGCAGCGGAAGCGGGACTGACAGTGACAACAGTATCACGGGTATTGAACAACAGAGGTTATATCAGCGATGATGCAAGGAAGAGGGTATATGATGCCATGCAGAAGCTGAACTACCGGCCGAACGAGGTCGCTCGTTCTCTTCATAAGAAGACAACGAACGCCATCGGTTTGATGGTTCCCTATATCAAGCATCCGTATTTCTCGGAAATGATCAGCTGTATTGAGAACGAGGCTTTCAAGCGCGGGTATCGCCTGTTCCTGTGCAACACGAAGGCAAAGGAAGAATATGAGAAAGAGTACCTGGACATCTGCACCAGCAACCGGGTGGCAGGAATCATTCTGTTCAGCGGCTCTGTGTCGGTGGATGAATTCGTACAGAGGAATGTGCCGGTAATCACAATGGAGAGAACGCTTGGAAACGGGACGGCATCGGTGGAATGTGACAACCGGGCCGGCGGTGAACTGGCAGCAAGACGGCTGATTGATGCAGGATGTCGGCAGCTGCTGCTGGTGGGGAGTACAGAAGGAAATCTGGAACTGCCGGCGGACAATCGCTCACTTGGCTTTCGCGAGGTTTGTGCGGAACGAGGAGTCTCGTTTTACGAAATCGATCCGGATCAGAAGGAATATGAGAATCTGGAATATAAGGAGCTCCTGGAAAGAGCTCTGGAGGAGCATCCGGAGACGGACGGCGTGTTCGCCAGCAGCGATGTGATCGGAGCGCAGACGCTTCAGGTCTGCAGCAAATTGGGAATCAGGGTCCCGGAGCAGATGAAGATCGTCGGCTTTGACGATTCTTATGTGGCCTCCCTGACAACGCCTCAGCTTACGACGATCCATCAGCCGATTAGGGAAATGGCGGAGCAGGCAGTACAGCTGCTGCAGGATGCTGCGGAGGGAAAGGTTGTGGCCTCACGCATTGTGCTGCCGGTACAGCTGGTGGAACGTGGAACTGTATAAAACGGGGAAAAAGCCTGGAAATTGTGCGTGAAGAAGTACAAAACATACAAAAAATAGCTGAGAAGCAGAACCTTCAGATCGGATTCCGAAAGTTCTGCTTCTTTTTGTGTAAACATGAAAACGGCTGCTTAAAAAGAATGTCAAATGTTTGACACAGTCAAAATGGCGTATTTTAGGCATTTTTAGACAAAACACAAAGTTAAAATTGGATAAAAAGACAAATTTTATGTCATTCGATTGACAGTCATCTTGTACAGGAGTATGGTAACAACATAGACAACAGAAGGACGGTCGGGAGCATTTCTTTGTCGGATCTGACAATTGGCTCCTGAAAATGTTCCACAAAAGGAGGGAATATGAAGAAAAAAGCGTTGGCAATATTGTTGGTGGCTGCAATGTGTGCCTCTGTGAGCGCCTGCGGCGGCTCAGAAGGCAGCAGCGACAGCGGCAGCTCTTCCGCAGCTGCTTCTGCAGACGGGGCAGTTTCCATCACGATCTTCAACTCAAAGGTTGAGGTTCAGGATCAGTTCGTGGAGATGGCTGAGCAGTACAGCGCAGAAAAGGGCGTCAATGTTGAAATCTATTACAGCAGCGACACCGTGGCTTCTCACATTGCGACCAAGTATGCATCCGGCGATCCTTATACGATGGCCATGGTAGATGCAAAGGATGTATATACGCTTGCAGAGGAATATGCAGCGGATCTTTCGGATGAGGATTGGGTTGACAAGACAGATTATGCCATCAGCGTAAACGACAAGGTGGTGGGCTTCCCGCTGTGCATTGAGGCAAGGGGCATCATGTACAATGCAGATGCAATCGAAGCGATTACCGGAGAGACCTTCGATCCCGAGAACTACAAGACGCTGGATGAGTTCAAGGCCCTTCTGGAAGAGCTGGTAGCCGGCGGCATGGAGGCTCCTGTCGGAATCATGAAGGAGGATTGGTCTCTGGCAGCACATTATCTGGCACAGTTCATTGAGGAACAGCCGGATCCCGAGGCATACATCTCCGGTCTGACCGCAGGAACAGAGTCCATAAGCGGCAACGAGAAATTCGAGAGTCTTATGGATACCTTCGATGTTCTCATGCAGTACAACTACGCTGCAAGCTCACCCGTTGCTGCAGAGCGCGAGGTTTCCGAGCAGAAGCTGGCGGAGGGCGAGATTGCATTCATGTTCGGCGGCAACTGGGACTGGAGTATGATCAATGCATATGACTACACGGAGAACATG
>CAVAJA010000300.1:0-4123 GCA_963588615.1 Lachnospiraceae bacterium
GTTCCATAGATGATCAGTCCCATGCTCGGCGGAATCGTTGCCACGATCAATCCAGACAAACCGTTGACGGCTGCGGACCAGCCTCTGCTGTATCCCAGACGCAGCATCTCCGGTCCCAGAATTCGGCATTCCATCGACGCATCTGCAACCGCCGACCCGGAAACACCGCCCATCAGGGTTGACATCAGGCAGGATACCTGTCCGATGTTGCCGTACATATGTCCCGTGCAGGCATTTGCAAAATTCATCAGCCGCTTGGTAATGCCGCAGCTGTTCATCAGATTACCTGCCAAAATGAACAGTGGAATGGCCAGCATTGTAAAGCTCTGTGATGTAGAGATGGACTTCTGAACTAAGACCGTCATAGGAAGATTCCGAATGACGAAAAATGAAAACCCGGACAGGCCGATTGCAAATGCCACCGGCATCCCCAACAATAAGAATGCAAGGAAAATTATGATTGCGATAAACATTATCCGATGTCCCTCCCCGCTTCGTGTCTGATTTCCTGCTCCGCCGGTGTCTTGATTCTTTCAGCCAGATTCAAAATGGTTGAAATCAGCATCAGAAACGAGCCCACCGGAACTGCCATCGTCACCCATCCGTAGCTCACATGCAGAGATGTAATCTGACGGGTCCATCCTGTCGTCGTCATTCCATACCCGTAATAAATCAGTACACAGAGGAATGCGGCAATGATGATTTTAAACACCACATCGATCCACTTCTGAACCGCCTTTGGGAATTTTTTTACGAACAGATCCACGCCGATCAGTCCGGAGCCCCGCATGGCGACATCACTGCCAAGGAAAATCAGCCAGGCAAAGGCAACCAGTGCAACATCCTGTGCCCAGTTCAGCGGATGTCCGAACGTCCTCATCAGCGCCGATATGAAAACCAGAACGGCAATTCCGGCTACAAGAACCAACGCAATCAACTCCTCCACCTTACATAGTTTTTCATATATTTTTTTCATATCTGCAATCCCTGCTCTTGTCCTGCTAAAAAAGCCTCCTGCACACATCATCCCGCAGGAGGCCTCGTTTACTCACTCATATTCATGCAAACGCAGTACTCCATACATACCGCCCAGCTTCTGCCGGACTGCCTTATTTATCCAGTCCCGCCTCTTCATACAGCTGCTCACGCAGTTCGGTCCAGCCAAGCTTCTCATAGGCAGTCTTTGCAGCTTCATGGAAAGCATCCTTATCGACCTCCACAATGGTCATCCCGTTGTCGATCAGCGTCTGCTCCAGTTCAGGCTGCGCATCAATGACTGACTGTGCGCTTTCGCTTGCGCACTCATAGAAATCAGCCTTCACAATTTCCTGATACTCTTCCGGCAGCTTGTCAAACCATGCCTGGCCGCAGATTACCATGTTGAACAGCTGGATATGCTCCGTCTTGCTCAGATACTCACAGACTTCATAGAACTTTCCGGAAACAGCACTGGTATAGCCAATCTCACATCCATCGATTGATTTCGTCTGAATCCCGTTGTACACCTCAGAGAATGCGATGTTGTACGGGGTTGCGCCCAATGCAGAAATAGACTCCACGTAGGGATCTGCTCCCGGAGTACGAATGACGACGCCCTTCAGATCCTCCGGCTTCTCATATGCCTTATGTCCGAGGAAGGAACGGGCGCCGTCAAAGTAGTTATATGCCAGCGTGCAGATTCCATTTTCGGACAGCTCCTCATCCCAGCCTTTAAAGGTGTCTGTCTCCATGATTTTCAGGCCTTCCTCATAGCTGTCGACGAAATACGCCATATTCAGAATTCCAATGTCATTCACATAGCTGGAAAGTCTTGCCGCATCTGTCAGAACCGCAATTCCCATTCCCTGCAGTGCCTGGTCAATCATGTCCTCCTCTGCTCCGAGCTGGCTGGAGGGATAGATCGTAATCTTCACATGGCCGTCTGTATCCTCCGAAATCTTATCTGCCGCGGCCTGCAGTCCATCATAAATCATGGTGGTCTCCGCCTGTGTTGTAGACAGCTTCAGCTCATATACCTCATCGGATGCTCCTGCAGCTGCCGTCTCCTGTCCGCTGTCCCCCACAGCCGAGGTCCCGGTTGCCCCGCAGCCTGCCACTGCCGCAGCCACCATCGCCCCACAGACAATTGTCGAAAAATACCTTGCGTACCTCTTCATGTTGTTCTCCCTCCTGTCAGAATCATCAATTTTCATCGCCATTCTTTTCCTCTTTTGTCTATTTTGACGATTCGTTTTTCTGTTTTGTAGTTTAGCACGCTAAGATTTTGCTAACATCTGCGTTTTGTCACAACACCTCTGTGATATTTTTCCAAATTTATATGACAAATGTCATTTTTCTTATCTTTTTGCATAAAAAAGGCCGGCACTTATGACCATTTTGCATAAGTGCCGGTCGATTCCGTATTTCCCTATTCTGCCAGCAGGCTTTGCAGACTGCGCTGAATTTCCATGAGCTGCAGCTCAAGATTCTTACTCGAATTCATCGCCTCTGTAATGAGCCGATCCGCCTGTTCCATGGCAGGCTGATATTGACCGAAGCACGCCGTTGCATAGGCCTGCTCCATAATCACCGGCAGCTCCTGAAAACCAATCGACGATGAACTTTGAGAATCCTTCCTCAGAATGTCCGCTGCCTTTTCCGATTCTGTGACGCTGCGCAATGCAGATGCGCCTTTTAAATCCGTATATACACGCATCTGTGCCTCCTCTGTGCACGTAATGGTTTTGAGCAGTTCCCAGGCCAGTCTCGGATGCCTGGAACGTTTTGTCATTCCCAGCATTAAGGTACTGATCTGCGAATAATTACCTGCCTTCTCCCCGGTTCCGCTCGGCATGGAAATACAATCCCATTCAAAATCCAGGGAGCGCTTCATTCTCCACGGATACGGCTCATAACTTCGGTACTCCGAGAAAAACATCGGGCGAAATGCCACCTTTCCCTCATCAAAGGTCTTGTCGCTGATATCTGAGTCGGCATTCAGCTGATTGAGCTTTTGTGCAAATTCCACTGCTTCCTGCTGATCCTCCTGATTCAGAAAGCATTGCTGCCCATTTTCACTGAACAGAGAGCAGCCGTTGGCTACCATCGCCTCTTTCCAGCTGTATCCGTAAATACCGAACTGATCTGCGCCGCCGTCTCCGTCGGTGTCCTTGGTCAGTGCAGTGCACACACTATACAATTCATTCCAGGTCCAATCGTCATCCGGAATGGAAATTCCCTCTTTCTGAAGCAGTGTTTTATTGAAAAACATCATCTGCGGGACGCATTCCAGCGGAAGCGCATACTGTCGATTTCCTGCCTTTCCCGCCTTTATTGCCGCAGGATAAAATTCATCCATTTGAAGACCGTCCCCGGCAATGCAGGAATCAAGATTCTGCAGCACCCCCATTTCGCTGTATTGTGTGAGCTTTTCCGGCAGAATAACCATGACGTCCGGTTCCGTTCCCTGAAGGATTTGACCGCTCAGCCACTCATCGTAATCCTCCACACGGATTCCGCTGGTATATTCCACTCGTACGCCCGGATGTTTCTCCTCAAACTGTTCGATCGCTACATCCATGAATGCGTAATAATCCTCTCCCGGCACACTCCAGTAGCTGTCACACGGAAAGCCAATGTACAGCACCACTTCACCGCCCCATTTTCGCACGAAGAATGCCACGGTCAAAACAACAAGCAAAAGCGGCAGAAGCGCCTTCCATGCGCGCCTCATTTTTCTCCCTCCTGGACTGCTGAAGGATTCTGGACCGCCCAGATTGCCAGCTGTGTGCGGTCTCTGAGCTCGAGCTTGCGCAGAATACCGCTGATGTAATTGCGCACCGTACCCTCCGACAGGTACATCTGCCCTGCGATCTCCTTGTTGGACAGCCCGCGTCCCACTGCTCCCACAACCTGTTTTTCCATTTTCGTCAGTTCTGCGGCGTCCGTACGTCCCACACGCTCTGCTGCAGAATTCCCAGCCATCTGTGCGAACATCTGCAGCATTTTGGAAGCCACCTCCGGCGTGATGATAGATCCGCCCCGCACCGCCTCACGCACAGCATTGGCGAGACCCTCTACGGATACTCCCTTCAGCAGATATCCTGTAGCTCCGTAGCGAAGCGCATCAAAGATGTATTCATCA
>CAVAJA010000301.1:0-7118 GCA_963588615.1 Lachnospiraceae bacterium
GTTCAGATGGTTGCAGAACAGGCTAAAAAGCTTGTGGAGGAAGGAAATGACGTAGGTGTCGTGATCGGCGGCGGCAATTTCTGGAGAGGGCGCACCGGCACGGAGATTGATCGCGTGAAGTCGGATCAGATCGGTATGCTGGCAACGGTGATGAACTGCATCTATGTGTCCGAGGTGTTCCGGGGAACGGGACTGATGACCAATGTGCTGACACCCTTTGAGATTACCGGCATGACCAAGCTTTTTTCGAAGGACAGAGCCAATAAGTATTTTGCAAGACACATGGTGGTGTTCTTTGCGGGCGGCACGGGACATCCGTATTTCTCAACGGACACAGGAGTGGTGCTGCGGGCAATTGAGGTGGATGCGGACTGCATTCTGATGGCAAAGAATATCGATGGGGTATATGATGCGGATCCTGCCAAGAATCCGGATGCAAAGCGCTACGATGAGCTGAGCATTCAGGAGATCATCGATCGGAATCTGCAGGTGATTGACATGACGGCATCAATTATGGCAAGGGATAATCATATGCCGCTGCGGATTTTCGATCTGAATGAAAAGGACAGCATTCTTCGCGCCGCAAGCGGTGATTTCAACGGAACAACGGTGACCGTGGACTGAGGAGACAGGCTGCAGGATACGGAATTTTAAAGTATGCCGGATCAGATGATGCGGTGAAGAAATTGACGTGAAGGTCATCATAGTCAGAACAGAGAGGACAATAAAATGAGCGATCCCAAGATCAAAGTTTATGAAGAGAAGATGAAAAAGGCAATTGAGTTTCTGGAGACCGATCTTCAGACCGTGCGCGCAGGACGTGCCAACCCGCACATTCTGGATCGTGTGAGAGTGGATTACTACGGAGCACCGACCCCTCTGCAGCAGGTGGCCAATATTTCCGTTCCGGAGGCCCGCATCATTCAGATCCAGCCCTGGGACAGGAATCTGATCAAGGATATCTGCCGCGCTATTCAGATGGCGGAGATCGGCATCAATCCGACCAGCGATGCGACCACCATCCGCCTGGTGTTCCCGGAAATGACAGAGGAGAACCGCAGGAACCTTGCCAAGGATGTTAAGAAAAAAGGCGAGGAGTCCAAGGTCGTCATTCGGGCTGCCCGCCGCGACGGCATGGATGAGTTCAAGAAGCTGAAAAAGGCCGCTGAGATTTCGGAGGATGTTGAGGTTCAGCTGGAGGATGAGCTGCAGAAGCTGACGGATGACTTTATCAAGAAGGTAGACACCATCATCGAGAACAAAACCGCTGAGGTCATGAAGGTCTGAAGAGTATGGCAGAGAATGTCGAGAAGGAATATAAAATTCCGGCGCATGTCGCGATCATTATGGACGGAAACGGGCGCTGGGCCAAGAAGCGGGGGCTCCCGCGAACGGCAGGACATGCACAGGGCGCAAGAGTGGTGGAGCAGATCCTGGAAGACGCAGATCACATGGGAATTCGCTATCTGACGGTGTATGCGTTCTCCACGGAGAACTGGTCGAGGCCGGACACGGAAGTGAAGGCACTCATGAATCTGCTGCGCACCTATATGAAGACGTCGCTTGCGAAATGTGCGAGGAACAATGTTCGGATCCGCGTGATCGGCGATAAATCGAAGCTGGATGAGGATTTGCAGAAGAGCATCGCAAATCTGGAGGAATCCACAAAGGACAACACGGGAATCGGGTTTCAGATTGCAATCAATTACGGCGCAAGAGATGAGATGCGGCGCGCAGCTGCAGAGCTGGCAAAGAAGGCCGCGGCCGGAATCCTGGACCCATGTGACATCACGGAGGAAATGATTTCGAATTCTCTGGACACAGCGGGGATTCCGGATCCGGATCTTTTGATCCGAACCTGCGGAGAACAGCGGCTTTCCAATTTTCTGATGTGGCAGCTGTCTTATTCGGAGATGTATTTCACCGAGGTTTCCTGGCCGGATTTCAATAAAACTGAGCTGGAAAAGGCAGTGGATGCCTACAATCACAGGGAACGCAGGTACGGAGGACTGATTCATTGATGGAAAAGCGCGTTATCAGCGGAATCGTGATTGCGGTTCTGGCGGTCCTGCTGGGACTCATCGGCGGCACACCTTTGGGAATCGTGCTGGGAGTTTGCTCCCTTGTCGGCTATTATGAGCTGACAAGGGCTCTTGGCGTGCATGATCCCGGGAAAGGAAAGATCAACGGACTGGAAATCACGGGTCTTTGCGTTGGCGCTTTGTATTATGCGGTTCTGATGCTGACAGGCAGCCTTTACGGCAACTATGAGCGGGACGGATTGCTGCTGCTGTGGGGAGCCTATGAGCCGGAGGGATTCATTCACATTGCGGACAGCCTGACCATTGCGGCATTTGTTGCGGTGTTCATGATCAATATGACGATATATGTGCTGACCTTCCCTCGGTACGAGGCCTGTCAGGTTGTGAACTCAGTTTTTGCCTTCCTCTATGCTCCGCTTTTGATCGCGTGCATTTATCGTGCTCAGTACCTTCCTTACGGAAAGTTTGTGTACGCACTGATTTTCTTCTGCGCATGGATTTGTGATACCTGTGCCTGGGCGGTCGGAAGGGCCTTCGGCCGGCATAAGATGACACCTGTGCTGTCTCCGCATAAGACCATTGAGGGTGCCCTCGGGGGAATCCTTGGGAGCACAGCGCTGTGTGTGTTCATGGCTTATCTGGTGGATCGGCTGGTCCCGGAGATGCCGCTTCATCTGTATATCCCGTTCGCGGTTCTGGGCGTTGCAGGAGCTCTTCTGGGAATGGTGGGAGATCTGGCAGCCTCTGCCATCAAGCGCAATCATGGAATCAAGGACTACGGCAGGGTGATTCCGGGACACGGCGGCATTATGGATCGCTTCGACAGCATCATTTTTACGGCTCCCATCATTTATGCGCTGGGAGTGCTGCTGCTCCTTCACAGGTAGGAAAAGGACGGATGAAATTATGGCAAAACGAATTGCGATCATCGGATCAACAGGATCCATCGGAACACAGGCCTTGGATGTGGTACGCACCTATCCGGGGGAGCTGGAGGCTGCGGCACTTGCAGCAGGCAGGAATGCGGCAAAGATGGAGGAACAGATCCGGGAATTCCACCCGGAGCTGGTCTGCATGTGGGATGAAGAGGCGGCTGCAGACCTTCGGGTAAGAGTGGCGGACCAGCCTGTGAGGGTTGTCTCCGGCATGGAGGGACTGTGTGAGATTGCAATGATGGAGCACAGTGACATGTTCCTCAACGCAGTGGTCGGAATGATCGGTATTCAGCCCACATTGGCCGCCATCGGTGCAGGCAAGACCATTGCCCTTGCGAACAAGGAGACCCTGGTGACGGCCGGGCATCTGATCATGCCGGCTGCGGCTGCGATGGGGGTGGATCTGCTGCCGGTGGATTCGGAACACAGCGCAATCTTTCAGTGCATGAACGGTGAGCCGAGGTCGAGAATTGAGAAAATTCTGCTCACGTGCTCCGGAGGAACGTTCCGGGGAAAGAAAAGGGCAGACCTGCTGCACAAGCATGCATCGGAGGCACTGAATAACCCGAACTGGGATATGGGTGCAAAGGTCACAATTGATTCTGCGAGCCTGGTGAACAAGGGACTGGAGGTCATGGAAGCGAAGTGGCTGTTTGACGTGGATGTGGATCAGATTCAGGTCGTGGTACAGCCGCAGAGCATCATGCACTCGGCAGTTCAGTATGTAGATGGCTCGGTGCTGGCACACCTGGCTTCGCCGGATATGCGCCAGCCCATTCAGTATGCGTTCTTCTATCCTGACAGAATGCCGCTTTCCATAAAGCCGCTCGATTTGTTCGAGCTGGCAGACCTTCGTTTTGAAAGACCGGACACGGAGACGTTTCGCGGGCTTCCGCTGGCTTATCGCGCTGCGCACGCGGGGGGATCGATGCCTACCGTATTCAACGCGGCAAACGAAGAGGCAGTCAGCCATTTCATGAAGGACGAGATTGAGTTCCTGGACATCTATGATCTGATCGAGGAGGCCATGGATGAGCATGACGTCATCGCGGTTCCGACTCTGGAGCAGATTCTGGAGACAGAAGAGGAGGCCAGGGAGAACGTCCGCAGGAGAATATCGATGCTTCGGAGATGAAAGAGGCCGTAGTACATGTTGGTTAGTATTCTGATTTTTTTGATTATTTTCTCTGTGATCGTTGTCGGTCATGAGTTTGGACATTATGCGGTGGCAAGGCGCTGCGGCATTCGCGTGAAGGAATTCAACGTCGGAATGGGACCGGTCCTTTATCGAAAGGAAGGCAGAGAAACCGCCTTCTGCATTCGTGCCTTTCCGATCGGAGGAACGTGCGTATTTGACGGAATCGAGGAGTTCGGCGAGGAAGAGGAGGATCCTCATGACCCGCATGCTTACCGCAATGCCGGTGTGGGGGCCAGGATTGCCACGGTGTTGGCGGGACCTGCAGCGAACTTCCTCATCGGTTTTATCGTTGCGGTTGTGACGGTTGCGTTCTGCGGCACGGATCTTCCGATTGTAAGTGGAATCATGGAGAATTCTGCGGCGCAGGAGGCAGGACTCCTTTCCGGAGACCGGATTACAGCGATCAACGGGGAGAGCATCCACATTTATCGTGAGGTTCAGCTGGTTTCCACATTGAACGATGGGGGCGCTCTTAAGATTACGTACGAAAGAGACGGTCAGAAGAATACCGTCGTTCTCACACCGAAGTATGATGAAGAGGCGGGACGATATTACATCGGGCTGATCGGATCAGGGGAGTACACAGAGTGTAAGGGTCTCGAGGTATTCCGATATGGCTTTTATGAGGCGGAATACTGGGTACGTGCCACTGTGAAGTCACTCGGGCAGATGTTCAGAGGTCATTTTTCCATAGATGATCTTTCGGGACCTGTGGGTGTGGTACAGGCCGTGGATGAAACCTATGATGCTGTGAGTCCCTATGGGCTTTCAGCGACGGTACTGACATTCATGTCGATGCTGACACTCTTGTCAATCAACCTCGGCATCATGAATTTACTGCCGATTCCGGGTTTGGATGGGGGAAGATTCCTTCTTCTTTTGGCGGAATTGGTGCGAGGGAAAAAGCTTCCTGCAGAAAAGGAAGGATATATCACCTTGGCGGGAGCAGTGGTGCTGCTGGCCATCATGGTGATGGTGATGTTCAACGATATCAGCAGATTATTCCGCTAGTAGGGAAGGATAGAGAAAGGAACTTGCAATGAGTGGGAACACCTACAGAGAACATACACGCAGAGTATCCATTGGAAATGTTGTGATCGGCGGAGGCAGTCCGATTGCTATTCAATCGATGACCAACACCAGAACGGATGATGTGGAGGCAACGGTTGCACAGATTCTGCGGCTCGAAGAGGCTGGCTGCGACATCATTCGCTGCACGGTTCCGGATGAGAAGTGTGCAAAGGCGCTGTCCAGGATCAAGGAACAGATTCATATTCCATTGGTGGCCGATATTCACTTCGACTACCGGATGGCGATTGCCGCGATGGAGAACGGCGCAGATAAGATTCGGATCAACCCCGGCAATATCGGCGGAGAGGATCGGATTCGTGCGGTGGTGAGCTGTGCAAAGGAAAGGAACATTCCGATCCGGGTGGGGGTGAATTCCGGTTCGCTGGAGAAAAATCTGGTGGAGAAATACGGCGGCGTGACCCCGGAAGGTCTGGTGGAGAGCGCACTGGACAAGGTATCCATGGTGGAGAAGTGCGGATATGACAACATTGTCATCAGCATCAAATCCTCTGATGTACTGACATGTGCAAGGGCGCACGAGCTTCTGGCGGAAAAGTCGGATTATCCGCTCCATGTGGGAATCACCGAGGCCGGAACGACTTACGGCGGGCTGATCAAGTCCTCTGTCGGACTGGGAATCATTCTGTACCAGGGGATCGGTGATACCATTCGGGTTTCTTTGTCGGGGGATCCGGTGGAGGAGGTCAGAGCGGCAAAGGGAATTCTTCGTGATCTGAAGCTTCGGACGGAAGGCGTGGAAGTGACCTCGTGCCCCACCTGCGGGAGAACCAGAATTGATCTCATCGGTCTGGCGTCTAAGGTCGAGGAAATGGTGCAGCACTATCCCTATAACATCAAGGTGGCCGTCATGGGATGCGCTGTAAACGGACCCGGTGAAGCGCGGGAAGCAGATATCGGAGTTGCAGGCGGAAACGGCGAGGGCCTTCTTATCAAAAAGGGCGAGGTGATTCGTAAGGTTCCGGAGGATCAGCTGCTGGAGGCTCTGAGAGAGGAGCTGGATCACTGGCAGGGTTAGTCCGGCAGGCTGCAGAGGCGCTGCGCTGAAATTCTGCAGGGATGGCCGCTTGTGGTTATTTTAAGAGAGAACTATGACGAAAAATTTTCTGGAGGTATTTCCTACGGTTCTGCTGAAGGGGGAACTGAAGGATCTGTTTCAGGACACGCAGGTGACTCGTGTGGCCTACAGCAAGGATCACACAAGACTCCGGGTATATCTGGACAGCAGCCATTTGATTCACAATAAGTACATTCGTGAAATGGAATCACAACTGACCCGCCGCGTGTGCGGAGATTCCGGAATATGTGCGGTTCTGGTGGAGCACTATTTGCTGTCGAGGCAGTACAACCCGGAAATGCTGATGTACGAATATAAGGATTCTTTGTCGGAGGAATTCTGGCAGAGAAGTCCTATCCTGGGAAGCTTCTTTAGGGAAGCTTCTTTTGATTATCCGGAAGAATACCGGATGCAGATTCATCTCGAGAATTCCGGCTATGCAAAGGAAGAAGGGGAAAAGATACAGCGAATCCTCACGGATATTCTGCGGGAGCGCTGCGGCATGGACTGCGAGATTTCGCTGATCTGTGACCTTCCGGTGCGGAAGAGGGCAAAAGCGCTTCTGGATGATGTTGTACCGGAGAGATTCGGAAATGCCCCGGCCTTTGCGGATTCATCAGCGGCTGCAGCAGGAGAGACTGCAGCAGGAGAAGGAGCGAAGGATTCACTGCAGAAGGCTGCGGAGAGCGGCGCCGGGAGGACAGAAGGCAATGGTGCTGCAAAAGCTGCTCATCAAGGCGGGAAGGGAGAAAAATCCTCCGGCAGCAGAGCCGGCGGAAAATATGCGGAGAAAGGCG
>CAVAJA010000302.1:0-3375 GCA_963588615.1 Lachnospiraceae bacterium
ATGATACGCCGGAGGCGGTTGTCATTTCCGGATTTGATCCGATTCGCCGTGAGGTTGCCAGAATAGCTCTGGAAAAGCTCATTGTGGACGGGCGCATTCATCCGGCCAGGATCGAAGAGATGGTCGAGAAGGCTAAAAAGGAAGTGGAAGCGGTCATAAAGGAAGAGGGCGAGGCTGCGACACTGGAAGTCGGTGTGCATGGGCTTCATCATGAGCTGATTCGTCTGCTCGGAAAACTCAGATACCGCACCAGCTACGGCCAGAATGTTCTGCGTCACAGCGTAGAGGTCGCACAGCTCTCTGGTATTCTGGCGGGTGAACTGGGATTGGATGTCCGCATGGCGAAGCGTGCAGGTCTCCTGCATGATATCGGCAAGGCAGTGGATCATGAGATGGAAGGATCTCACGTGCAGCTGGGTGCAGAGCTTTGCCGCAAGTACAAAGAGTCTGCTATTGTGATCAATACGGTTGAGTCGCATCATGGAGATGTTGAGCCGGCCAGCCTGATTGCATGCATTGTGCAGGCAGCAGATACCATTTCCGCGGCGAGACCCGGAGCCAGAAGAGAGACGCTTGAGACATATACATCGAGATTAAAGCAGCTTGAAGAAATCACCAACAGTTTTAAGGGAGTTAGTAATTCTTATGCCATCCAGGCAGGCAGAGAAGTTCGTGTTATGGTAGTTCCTGAGAAGATCAATGATACCGATATGGTATTGCTGGCTCACGATATTTCAAAGAAGATCGAAGACGAATTGGAATATCCGGGTCAGATTAAGGTCAATGTAATCCGTGAATCGAGAGTTACGGATTATGCGAAGTAGGCTGTATCGACAGGGATAGCAACGATCCTGACATGCTGTAAGGGTGTCCAATGTGAGACACTGTGTCAAGAAGTGCAAAGGGCAGAGCGATGATGTTCATCGCTCTGCTCTTTTTCTTTTCAGGCGGCTGGGGTATAATACACGAGTTGGCAGAATTATCCGGACAGGGGGGTTAATCTCATGAAGAATATTCTTTTTGCTGCGTCAGAAGGTGTTCCTTTTATCAAGACGGGCGGTCTTGCCGACGTTGTCGGATCGCTTCCCAAGGAGTTGGACAAGGAATTTTATGACGTACGTGTGATCATGCCGAAATATTCCTGCATGAAACAGGAGATGAAGGATCGCATGGAATTCGTGACCAGCTTCTATATGGACTTTGATTGGAGAAGCCTGTATGTCGGAATTTTGAGAGCACAGGTGGACGGCGTTGTCTATTATTTCATCGACAATGAGGAGCTGTTCAATACCGGGACGGTTTACACGGATGATGCCTTGTTTGAGATCAAGAGATATGCGTTCTTTTCAAAGGCCGTACTGTCAGCACTTCCGACGATTGGGTTCCGCCCGGATTTGATCCACTGCCATGACTGGCAGACAGGACTGATTCCTGTTTACCTCAAGGAAAGATTCCAGGAGAATGATTTTTATCACGGCATAAAGACGGTGATGACAATCCACAATCTGCGCTTTCAGGGGAAATGGGGCGTACAGGATGTGGAGAGCATCACGGGGCTGTCAGGATATTATTTCACGCCGGATAAACTGGAAGCCTATAAGGATGCAAATCTGCTGAAAGGCGGAATTGTATATGCCGACGCAATTACAACCGTTTCTCCTACCTATGCGGAAGAGATCAAGAGCCAATATTACGGGGAAGGTCTGGATGGAATTCTGAATGCAAGAGCACATGATCTTCGCGGTATTCTTAACGGTATCGATTATGACACCTTCAATCCGCAGACGGACGGCAGGATTGCACACACCTATGATGCCGGAAATTGGCGCAAGGTTAAGAAGCAGAATAAGACTGCCCTGCAGAGAGAACTGGGACTTCCGGAAGATGAAAAGTGCTTCATGGTGGGAGTTGTGTCCAGATTGACGGATCAGAAGGGATTTGATCTGATTGCCTACGTTATGGAGGAAATGCTCTCACAGGATTCGCTCCAGATCGTTGTTCTTGGGACGGGCGAAGATCGATACGAGAATATGTTCCGCTACTTCAACGAGAAATATCCGAATAAGCTTTCAGCGAACATTTATTATTCTGAAGATTTGTCCCATAAGATTTATGCGGCAAGTGATGCATTCCTGATGCCGTCTTTGTTCGAGCCCTGCGGATTGAGTCAGCTTATGGCGCTCCGCTACGGAACCCTTCCGATTGTGCGGGAAACAGGCGGCTTGAAGGATACCGTAGAGCCCTACAATGAGTTTGCACAGACGGGAACCGGATTTACCTTTACGAACTACAATGCACATGAAATGATGAGTGCGGTTCGTTATGCAGAGAAGATTTACTACGATAAGAAGCGGAACTGGAACCAGATGGTGGATCGGGCTATGGCTGCAGATTTCTCCTGGAAAGTTTCGGCGGGTCAGTACCAGGAGATGTATGACTGGCTGATTGGATAAGGGAAACATGGTAAAAAAGAACAAGAGCAACAATGTTGTAATCCAGGCGGGCATTCTCGCAATTGCCAGTATGCTGGTTCGCGTGATCGGCCTGCTCTACCGGGCACCGCTGACCGCCATTATCGGAGATGAGGGAAACGGCTACTACGGCACAGCATACAACATCTACACAATCATTCTGATGGTGTCTTCCTACAGCATGCCCTCGGCAATCTCTAAATTGATGGCACAGAAGCTTGCTGTAGGAGAATATAGGAATGCCAGAAGAGTTTTTCGCTGTGCTCTGATGTACGGAATTCTGGTTGGACTGATCGGGAGCGGCCTGCTGTATTTCGGTGCAGGAGTTCTGGTTCCCGATGTTGCGGTGGGAGTTCTGCGTGTGTTTGCACCGACCGTTTTCCTATTCGGAATTCTGGGGTCACTTCGAGGGTATTTTCAGGCAAGGGGCAGTATGCTGCCCACCAGCATTTCACAGATTTTGGAGCAGCTGGCCAATGCTGTGGTGAGTCTTGCGGCCGCCTGGATTCTGATGCACACGCTGGCCGGTGAAAATGCCACGAGACAGGCACAGCTCGGAGCCATGGGATCGGCCCTGGGAACCGGTGCCGGTGTTTTTGTTGCTCTTGTTTTCATGTTGTATGCCTTTCAGAAGGATCAGAAATCTGCGCAGGAGCTGATTCGTTCGGATACGAAGGGCAAGACCGATCACTATCATAAATTCTTTAAAGAGACATTGCTCGTGATTACACCGTTCATGCTGAGCGGTGTGGTCATGAATCTGACGACGTCACTGAATCAGACGATTTATATGCGCATTATGATTTATCTGCGGGACGTCAGTGCAACCACGGCGACAACGCTGTACGGCATTTTTTCCAACAAAGCAGTGGTCATTTCAAACATTCCTATTTCGATTGCTACA
>CAVAJA010000303.1:0-9435 GCA_963588615.1 Lachnospiraceae bacterium
GGCTGCAGTCTGCTCACATGCGTCATCCTCGGCAGGCTTCGAACCGACGCAGCGACTATCAAACCGCAGATCCGGCATCTTGGCTGCAGTCTGCTCACATGCGTCATCCTCGGCAGGCTTCGAACCGACGCAGCGAGGCGCTGCTCGTTCGGCCTGCCTTGCGGTGCGCAGAGTTCGCAGACTTGCAGCCAAGATGCCGGATCTGCGGTGCGGAGTTTACTGGCTTGCAGACGGATTCACGATTGAAATTGACAGGTGCCCAGGGATCGAACAGGAAACGGCGGCTTCGCCGTCTTCGAGTGTTGGCCTCATGGCCAGCCTCATCGAGGTTTTCCGAATTTGAGGAGAAACCCGCGTGGATGGTTTCTTCGCAGCACGGCATGGCCATTTTTGATAGAAAAGAAAGCCATTGTTTTCTATCTGAGTCAGATCGGCATATTATTGAGTCAAATGTGAGAAGGAGGTGTTTAAAATGAAGACAATCAGTATCAGATTAGAGGATTCAATTTACGATGAACTGAGTGCTATGCTTGACGCAATGGGTCAGACAAAGCAGACTTTTTATGAAACCTTTACCAGAACTGCATTAAGAGAGAGAAGCATTCCGTTCATTATCAAGGCACCGCTTACAGATACACGCGCAAATAACAGCAGCAAGTTAGAAGCTTTTGCAAGACTTGAGGCATCCAGAAAAGCCGCTGCAGAGGCAATTGATTATGATGCTGAAAGGGAGGAAGCGATGAATGAAAAATTCGGTATTGTTGATTGATACCAGGATGTTGGAGTCTCTTACATTGTCACATGCAATGCAAGAGACTTTGAAAGTTCTGAGATTCCGGCGATTACACCAGATGATTTTATAAAAGCATTCAGATAAATGGATCAATAATCTAAGGATCCCAGGACTTCTCCTATGGGGGCATTGATCACAAGGTCTGCCTGTGCGTCCCGCATGGTTGCGCTCTTGTTGATCAGAACGAGCTTCTGCCCGCTGTAGTAATCGATGAGCCCTGCCGCGGGGTACACCACGAGGCTGGTCCCTCCGATGATCAGCACATCGGCCTGCCGGATTGCCGACACTGCCCTGTTCAGGATATCCATGTCGAGTCCTTCTTCATAGAGGACCACGTCCGGCTTCACCCTGCCGCCGCACTTGCGGCAGCGCGGGATCATTCTGCCGCCTTCGAGCTGTTCCTTCACCTCATGGACGTCGTGGAACTCCCCGCATTCTTCGCAGTAGTTTCGGAGGATGCTGCCGTGCAGCTCCAGTACATTCCTGCTGCCGGCCGCCTGATGCAGACCGTCAATGTTCTGCGTGATCACAGCCTTGAGCTTTCCTTCCTGCTCCCACCGTGCCAGCTTAAGGTGGGCCTTGTTGGGTGCGGCCTGCTCTGCCGGCTTCACAATCTTATCCAGATAGAAGCGGAAGAATTCCTCCGGTCTATCGCGGTAAAAGGTGTGGCTTAAGATTGTTTCCGGCGGATAGGCATACTGCTGATGATAGAGCCCGTCCGTGCTGCGGAAATCCGGAATCCCGCTTTCCGTCGAAACCCCGGCACCCCCGAAGAACACGATGTTCGAGGACTGACCGATCCATTCGTTCAATTTCTGCAGCTTCTCTTCTTCGTTCACCTCTGACACCTCCACAGCTCCAGGGAAACGCTTTAATCAGCGTTCCCCTAGATATTCTCCTGAAATGTTCCCGCCGGACGTTCTCTCTTGAGATTCTCTTTGGTGCTCTCTTTTAAATGTTCTCTTCCGGTGTTCTCCCGGAACATTCTCTTTGAACATTCTCTTTGAACATTCTCTTTGAGCATTCTCTTGTGACGTTCTCGTTTCCTCTACTGCGGCCACAGCTCCGGGTGGCTGTCGTGGTATTCGTTCAGATATTCTACGATCTGCCGCAGCCCCTCCTCCGTAACAGGGAAATCCTTACTCACCTTGGATTCCTCCGGAGCCGCTTTGTAACAGTCCGGCTCCGGCCAGATGGTCACGCGAAGAGATGCCTCTCCTCTTTTATCCGGCGGAGTGAAGCGCACATTTTCGAGGGGCTCTCTTGCCACCCGGAATCGCATTCCCCGATCGCTGCCGTAATAGGCCTCTCCATATTCATAATGCGTCAGGGAAAACAAATCCTTCGGGCCGACCGCCATATCGTTCCTGCTCCTTTTCGTGCCGTTATTCTGCGGATTTTTCCGGCAGAAATCAAATTTCAGATTTCCATCAGATGCTGATCCTGCGCAGCTTCGGCGTATAGCCGGCATCCTTCAGAGCCTTCAGAATCTCGTTTTTATGCTCCGTTCCAAAGGCCTCCATTGTGATGGTCAGCTCCACTGCCGCATTGCGGTTGATGGAAATGAACTGATTGTGCTCGAGCTTGATCACGTTACCGTTCGCCTTCGCCACGACGCCGGACACCTTCGTGAGTTCTCCGGGCTTATCCGGCAGCTGCACCGATACAGAGAAGATCCGATCTCTCATGAGCAGGCCCTGCTGAACCACAGAGCTCATGGTGATCACATCCATGTTGCCGCCGGACAGAAGGCAGACTACCTTCTTGCCCCTGCAGTCCACGTGACGCAGTGCCGCCACGGTCAGGAGTCCGGAGTTCTCCACCACCATCTTGTGGTTCTCGACCATGTCCAGGAAGGCCTCGACCAGCTCCGCATCCGGAACGGTCACGACCGCATCGAGATTCTTCTGAAGATAGGGGAAGATGTTCGTTCCCGGTGTTTTCACCGCCGTGCCGTCTGCGATGGTGTTCACTGCAGGAAGCGTGGTCACCTTGCCGTTTTTGAGCGATGCCGTAAGGCAGGCTGCTCCCTCCGGCTCCACGCCGATTACTTCAATTCTGGGGTTCAGGAGCTTTGCCAGCGTCGAGATTCCGGTCGCCACTCCGCCTCCTCCGACAGGAACCAGAATCATATCCACCAGGGGCAGCTCCTTGTAGATTTCCATCGCAATGGTGCCCTGACCGGTCGCCACCGCCGGATCATCGAAGGGATGAATGAAGGTATAGCCCTGCTCCTTTGCCAGCTGCAGTGCATACTCGCAGGCCTCATCGTACACATCACCGTGCAGCACCACCTCGGCACCCAGCGCCTTGGTTCGGTTGATCTTGATCAGAGGGGTCGCCGTCGGCATGACAATCACGGCCTTGCAGCCATACGCCTTTGCCGCATAGGCAACGCCCTGCGCATGGTTTCCTGCGGAGGCGGTGATGAGTCCCTTCGCCCGTTCCTCCTCGGACAGCGTGCTGATCTTATAATACGCACCGCGAACCTTATACGCTCCCGTTCTCTGCATATTCTCCGGCTTCAGGTACACCTTCGCCCCGGTCATGTCGCTGTAATAATCCGAGAAAATAAGGTCCGTGTTCAGCGTGACCTTCTGAACGATCTCACATGCCTTCTCAAACGCCTCGATTGTCAATTGTTCCTTTTGTGCCATAACCTTCTCTCTTTCTCCTGTCCTTTTCTGTCTTGTCTTTCTTAGGGAAACGCTGATGAAAGCGTTTCCCTCGCCGGATTTGCGCTGTGAAGCAGCATTTTCCCTTGCAAATCCGTGCGATCCGCCGGAGCTTGCTAAGGAAATGCTGATTTAATCAGCGTTTCCTTAGCTGTCCTGTCCGCCTATCTTGTCCTGTCCGCCCTCTCCTGCGCCGATCCCTGCAGCAGCGGGCAGGCGGCATCCGCTTCCTTCCGTTCTATTCTCTTTCCTTCTGTTCCGGAACTGCTCCAACAATGATACCACCAAAGTTCCGATCGTACTCATTTCCTTCAACAAACCGACGGACATCCTCCGATGTGTGCTCCGTTCGGATCGCCTCCATGCTCCTTTGCATATCCGTAATCAGCTGTACCGCCAGAGGAATTGCCTCCTGATACAAGGCATCCAGACGCTCCTCCGCCTCCTGACAGGCAGGATCCGGATTCTTGTTCATGATGTGCGGGTGAAGCGACTCATACTTTCCCAGAAGGCGCAGCGCGCCGTACAGGAAGTTCCGCTTCCCATCCCCCGGGCAGTACAGCAGATGCTGGAGTCTCACGCAGGATTTCATCGCCTTTTCCACAATCCAGGCATCCATCTCCGGATAGAACACGGCGATTGCCTCCGCACCCTGTCTCGAAGGCCGGAATTCCCGGACCACGTCCTCCTTTACCGGATCGCGCCCTTCCCGTTCAATCAGCCTCCTGTCGTAGTCTCCCTCGAGGGCCGCATGCGTCGTGACACCTGACGCATCCACCTCATCAATAAATTTATGACAGGTGCTGTCCAGCGCATAGTGACACAGCACGCCGAACAGATACGCCGCGGCGCCTCTCTTAAACTCCTTCTGCGCCGTGCTCTCTTCCGGCAGACGGCGGTACTGCTCCAATGCCCTCCCGAAAAATTCATGTCCCGGGAGTTCATGCATTCTGTTCCCGTACTGCGGAACCTCTCCCCAGGACAAGGGATGATAGAAAAAGAAGATGTCCGGTCCCTGAAAGCCGATGCTGAACAGGTCGCGATGGGCATCCGTGATCTTACGTATTCCCTCCGGCAGGAGCTGCTCCACCTCATTGCCGAACCGCTGATGTGTATAAATAGACGGCATACTGTCTCTCCCCCTGTAGTCCTCTCCATGGATTCCGCCCCTGCGGGCGAGCAGCGGGCTCTGCCGCACTGCCCGGCAGACGCTGTGGAGCTCCATTATACACCCGATCCACCTGCCTGTACTCTTTCCGCAGACTTTACGGTTAAATGGAACCGGAGCGCAGACTCTTTCCGCGGACTTCGCAGTTAAATGGAACGGAAACAGCTTCGCAATTCAATTCATCCTGCCTGTAACATTTCCCTATCACACTCGTATGTATCAGTACAAGAACGAGATGCACAGTTATTTAAAACATTGATCTGTTTTGCATCCGCAGCAAAATCCATCATCGACCGACACAAAACGACATTACAACGACATGCTGCATTTATTTTAAGAGAGGAGAACCCTTATGAGTACAAACGCAATTATCATTCTCGACTGCATCATCACCGCCCTAATTGCTCTTTGCTTCTATTACAGATGTGAGAACTACTCCCACACCACCCGGCGTGAGAATGAGGAGCGCAGAGAGCGCGAGAAGAGAACGCTAAGGCGCGGCAGCCAGAAGCCTGCACTGGAGTAACGGATTCGCATCCGCAGGTTCTATTCCGGATTCGATCCCTGATTCGATTTATTGAACATTCATTCAGAATTCACAGAGAAAGGAGATCCTATTATAAATACCAGACAGCAATCATCACGATACCAGAGCCGCCGGATCAGGGTTCCGGCAGGCGGGTAAGAGAAAAAGGACCGGCAGATCTGCCGGTCCTTTGTTATGCTTTGTTATGCATTGATTTCGCTCTTTCCATAGATGGAAACCAGCTCACTGTTCCTTGCCACCTCTCTCGATTTCTCCCGGCGCTCCTCACTGTAGGGCGCCGTGAGGCGAAAGGACAGGCGTCCCTTCCGAATCCGGAACAGCATGCAGCCTGTCTCCGAATCGTTCTCGATCTGCTGGCACTCATCTGAATGCCGGGTCGCATACTCCGTGAGGCGGTTTTTCAGATCCGTGTTGTACGTCCGAATCTCGATCATCGGATCTGCCTCGTTGAAGCTGATATCCGTGGTCTTATCTCTTTTTTTCATCCACGTCCGCATAGGACACTCCCCCACTATTCCTGCACGCGGTCGCAGAACACTGTCACACGGGTTTTTCCTCCCTTGGTGCAGGTATACAGCACCAGATCGTGTCCGCTGTTCTGCACTGCGTCCACTTCATCAGGCTGCAGAATGCTCGACTGCGTAACGGCATAACGGGTAATGGTTCCCTCCATGTCCGTGAAAACGACCTCTGCCCCCTCCGCCAGCTCCTTCAGCCGTCCGAAATGACTGTCGTAGTTGTGCGCCGCGATCACCAGATCATTCGTCTCCACTGAGCCGAACTGCCGGCAGGGCGAGAGTCTCAGCCTTTGATAATCCCACTCCGCCATCACCGGAAGGGTCCTGTCAATGGAGGGGATCTCCAGATATCCGATGTAATCGTACCCGTCGATCCATACCACCGGAAGGTCGTCCTCCGAATCCGACTCCTCTGCCGAGCCTTCTGCAATCGACAGCTCTATGTCCTCCATCAGGGTTCGCGATGCCTCCCCGGCATCCGCATCCTCTCTGTGGTTATACCACAGGAGGAGCAGCGCTGTGAGGAGCAGCGCCGCCCCCATACCTATGGCTGCTATTCCGAATTTCCTTGCCATTGCATTTCCTAAGCGATGAACATCAGCCGCGCCCGGAGCCCGATCTGCGCAGCATCATCACGATTCCGAAGCCGATCAGCACAACGCCTGCGCCGCCGAGCACCCACACCGGCCAGTTCAGCTGTCCGGTCTGAATCAGGGTCGCGACCGAGGGCGTCTGCGTCCTGGTGTTGGTGATGGTCATCACCTTGCCGTCCCACTCATAGGAGGGCGCATAGCCGTAGGGGATGCTCGCCTCCATGACCAGCCAGTTGCCCTTGGCGTCAAGGTTGTCCCAGGTATAGGTCCAGTTGTTCTCCGCATTCAGATAGACCTGCGAGCAGAGCTTCTCCCCGTTGTACAGGGATACCACGACGCTGTCCGGATGCGTGGTCAGAAGCTCGCCGCTCCAGACCTTTTTCGCTGTGACGCTCTTCGTCTGCGCCTTCACCGCGGCGGGTGTCTCCGGCTCCTTCGGCGTATCGTCTCCGCCCTTTGGTACATCCGGCGTCTCGTTCTTGGTATTGGTGATGGTCACCTGTGTTCCGACCGTCTTATAGCTCACGCTGTAGCCGGACGGCACCGAGGCCTCCTCCACGGTCCAGGTGTATCCCTCCCTTAAGCGATCGAAGGTGTAGGCCCAGCCGTTGTCTGCGCTCAAGGTCTCACTCTTTTCCACCTTCCCGTCCTTCAACAGGTTCACGGTCACGCTCTCGCCCTTATGATTCTCATTGCCGTCGGACCAAACCTTCCGAACAGAGAGCTGACTCTCGTTGAACGCCTCCACATGGAAGATCCAGTCCACCTTGCCGAGGCAGGCCGCAAACGTGTTGTCCATCGTGATCGGGACACGCAGCGTCACCACAAGGGTCGCCGTCTCCCCCCGGCGGAAGGTTCCGAGGAGCTTGTTCTCTCCCAGTTTGTCATCATCTGCGAACTCGCTGGCCTTTCCCTCGAAAAGAACGGTTCCGTCCTTCTGATTGGTGACGGTCATGTCCAGCTGCGCGAGAAAATCCCGGATCGTCACCGCATCCTCATCGGAGGAGGCATCCGCCGTCGAAAGCTTCGCATTCTCATCCGCTGCCGGGAGCTCCGCCCGCATATACAGGTTCACGTAGCTGCTGTCCTTCGCCGCATTCGTGAAGGTGATCTCCTCCGTCAGCTCATCGCCTGGCATGACATTCTTAAAATTGAACATGTCATCCGCCGAATATTCACTGCCCGGCCGAAACTCCATCCCGCTCTTCTGCCCCTTATAGGTAAAGGAGGCCGAGGCGACGCTCCCGCCCGCACTGCCGGAATCCGAGCCCGTGCCGGACGAGGCGCAGACGCCGATGACCTGGCCTGCCATCATTGTGAGCAGCAGTGCCAATGAGAGAATGGCCTTCATTATCTTCTTCATGATCTCATCCTCCCCTTACTTTATTCCGATTTCGATGCCGAATAGGCTGTCACACTGCCTTCTGTAATCACAACACCCCAGGATGCTCCGACGGCCTCTGCGGGTCCGCTCTGGATCGCCTCCGCCATGATGTCAAGCGACTGATGCCCGCCGTCCGCATCCGTGTAGCTGCCGGTCAGTGTGATGCTGTCCGCCAGATTCGCGGCAGGCGATTCCCCGGACTTTACCGGAAGCGTGTAGTAATAATAGCCGTCCGTATGGAGCACCCAGTTCTCACCAAGCGTAAATGTCGGAATTGTCGCCGTCCCTCCGATGTGTTCCCCCGCATCGTTCGTCCGATAGGTCACCAGCTTCACACGGATGTAGGCCTCTGTGTCCCCGGTGTTCTTCACATTGACCTTGGTCTTTACGTTGTTCTGGAAGTTCTCTGTCACCTCACAGGTCACCTTGGACGGGGTGAAGGTATTCTCGACCCCATCTGTCTTATCGCTCAGCCACGCCATCGTTCCGCCGATCGCCATGGTCAGCAAGAGTGCTGCGGCGACTATCATCACAACCATGCGGCCGCGCCGGAGCACACTGCCTTCCGCCCGGACCGCGGTTCCTTTGTTCTGTCTGTCTTGATACATCATCAGCCTCACTCTTCTCAATTATTGCTGCTGTCAGTTGAACTGCCTTTTCCATAGAGATTCCGGACAATCGCGCTGTAACCGTCGAGCCAGGATGTCTTCTCTCTCCTGTTCGTGCAGGTAATCGCCCCGCTCGTGTTCGATGCGCTCAATGCCACGCTTGCCTTATCATAGGAAGGCGAACTGCTGTAGCGCCAGCTCCAGCCGGTGTTCTCCTTGATGGTGTAGGTGCCGACCGGCAGCTCCTTCAGGGCCTGACTGCTGTTCCCCCGAATCGAGACCTCGGAATATTTCACATTGTCCTTATACACCTCAAAGACATAGGAGCCATTGTCCAAGGAGCTGTCTCCTGCCTTTGTGACCGTCAGTGAGCAGGTCTTGATGTGAATCAGGAACGCAGGCGTGCCGGCTGTCTTATCCTTAATTGCATCCCAGCCGCAGCCGGAGCCGGCCGCACAAGCGTTGTGGGTAAAGGAGGTCTGTTCCGTCACAACCGTTGTCCCGATCTTCACCGCCGCATTCACACGAACGCCGTCGTTCTTGCCGTATTTCCCATTGGAGACGTAAACCACGCCGTCCACCGTCGTGACCGGCGTATAGGTGATTGCCAGTGTCGGTTTCGTTTCGGTCTCAGAGTACGGGATCATGGTGACCTCTGTATCCTTCTTGGTGGTCTGATCCGCCGTGTGCGTCCACTCCTCGCCGGCCTTGTTCGCGCTGTAATCGTTGCTCGCCGGAACCGACTCTCCGTAATAAGCGGTGCTGTCCTTAAAGGTCAGGCTCGGCTTGAAAACATTGATGTTGGCCTTTCCGTCCTCATTGCTCGTTGCTGTCGCCGGCTTGCCGGGAAGCTTTTCATCTGCCGCCGTCTTCGGGCTGATCGTCACCACGATCTGATACTGCTGATCGTCGGTCAGGCTCTTCAGGTCCGTATCCTTTATTTCCTTTCCGTCCTTGTCCTTGACGGCAACCGAGATGTTCACGTACTCGCTCTGCCATTTCTCAATGCCGTAGGGGTTTTCCGTGTCGGACGCCTTGGAGAGATCCAGCTTAACTCCATCAAAAGTTGTTGTCTTTCCTACCGCAACGGCTGCACCCGTCTTCAACTGTTCCAGGGTGACGCTCCCCGTCAGGTATACGTTCTTATCC
>CAVAJA010000304.1:0-2960 GCA_963588615.1 Lachnospiraceae bacterium
TTTCTCAACAACCGTGGAGCAGCCCATTCCGCCGCCGATGCACAGCGTTGCCAATCCTCTCTTTGCATCGCGATTCTTCATCGCATACAGGAGTGTTGTGAGGATACGTGCGCCCGATGCGCCTACCGGATGTCCGATGGCAATGGCACCGCCGTTGACGTTCAGCTTTGCAGGATCAAAGCCGAGCTCCTTGCCGACCGCAACAGACTGTGCTGCAAACGCCTCGTTTGCCTCATACAGGTCAAAATCATCAATGGTCAGTCCGGTCTTTGCCAGAACCTTTCTGGTGGAAGCGACCGGTCCTACGCCCATGATAGAAGGATCTACGCCGCCCAGAGCGCCGGCAACCCACACTGCCATAGGAGTAACTCCCAGCTCCTTTGCCTTGGACTCACTCATAACAACCAGTGCAGCTGCACCGTCGTTGATGCTGGATGCATTTGCCGCGGTGGTCACGCCGTCTGCGTTGATGGTGCGCATCTTTGCGATATCTGCTGCTGTCTGTCTGCCGCGAGGCCCCTCATCGGTGTCGAAAATGATGGTCTGCTTTTTCTTCTTGACCTCTACGGGAACGATCTCTTCCTTGAAGGCGCCGGCCTCCATTGCCTCTGCAGTCTTTGTCTGAGAAGCAGCCGCAAACTCGTCCAGCTCCTCTCTCGTCAATCCCCACTGTGCTGCCACATTGTCTGCTGTGCGAATCATGTGGTAATCATTGAAGGCATCCCACAGAGCATCGTTAACCATGGTATCTACCAGAGTTCCGTTGTTCATGCGATATCCGAAACGTGCCTTCGGCAGTGCGAAGGGTGCCATGGACATGTTCTCCGTACCGCCGGCAACCACGACATCCGCCTCGCCGGATCTGATCAGGCTTGCAGCCAAATTCACCGCATACAGGCCGGAACCGCAGACAACGTTCAGTGTAACTGCGGGAGTCTCAATCGGAAGGCCTGCCTTCAGAGAGCACTGTCTTGCAACGTTCTGTCCCTGTGCTGCCTGGATAACGCAGCCCATGAATACCTGATCCACATCCTCAGGCTTGATTCCTGCACGCTTCACGGCTTCCTTGATAACAATGGAGCCCAGCTCTGCAGCAGGAGTTGTGGAAAGCGATCCTCCCATTGTGCCGACTGCCGTGCGGCATGCGCTAGCGATAACTACTCTGTCTGCCATGATTTTTTCCTCCGTAAATGAATGCTGCTGTTTCACCTGAATGTCCGCAGAACCTGCGCACATTCCTGTGTCTGGAACCTGTTCTGCGCCGTATTTCAAATATTCCGGCTCAAATTTCAGAATTTACATTGTTAATTTTTTGACACAAAGGATTATAGCACAGCCCCTTTTTGTTTTCAATCTCATGATTGCATCTATTTGCAATGATTCCGAACCATGCAGAACTGCGTTCTGATTCGCTGCCTCTGTTTTATTTCAGTTCCTCTCCGCGGCCCCGATCCAGCACATAACTAGCTGATGCTCGGTTCAATGAGCCCGTAGCTGCCGTCTTTACGCTTGTAGACCACATTCATCTGCTCTGTCTGCGCGTTGCAGAACAGGTAGAAGCTGTGTCCTAAGAGCTCCATCTGGACGCAGGCATCCTCCGGATACATCGGTTTCATATTGAATTGCTTATGGCGGTTGATCCGAATCTCTTCCTGCGGCAGAAAACTGCGATCCAGGAATTCCTGCCGGAAGGCCCCTGGCGACGTCAAATGACGATCCGCCAGTTTTCCTTTGTATTTCTGCAGCTGTCTCTGAATCACCGCAGCCGCCAGATCCAGGCTGATGTACATGTCATTGCTGGACTGCTCGGAACGGATGATGCCGTCCTGCACGGGGATGGTGATCTCAATCTTATGGCGATCCTTATTCACTTCCAGTGACACGCGAACCTGTGTATCCGGAGCAAAGCACTGATCCAGTTTGTCCAGTTTATCCCGAATCGCCCGGTCCAGTGCCGGTGTGACTTCAATATTCTTTCCTGTGATGTGATATTTCATGGTTCCCCCTTCTGCAGCTGTTTAATTCAGGATTCTGCGGATTGCCACAATATTCCGGTACGTAGCTGTTCCGGTGGTAATTCCGCTCCTTGGATTCGACGCATGCACAATCTTATTGTTGCCAAGGTAAATGGCGACGTGTCCCGAATACAGAATCAGGTCTCCCGGCTGAGCCTCCGAAAGAGAGGACACCGCTGTTCCGCAAGACTGCTGTGCCCCGGTATAGTGCGGCAGGCTGACGCCGAAGTTCGCATACACCGCCATCGTAAAGCCCGAGCAATCCGTTCCGTTCGTTAAACTCGATCCGCCCCAGACATACGGATTTCCCACAAACTGCAGCGCATAATTTGCGACGGCCTGCCCCGATGTGCTGCCCTGACTGCTGCCGGTATAGGTGTTCAGGGAATCGGAACTCTTGGAAGAAGTTTTCTTTTCAGAATCGGCTGCTGCCTGTTCCTTTGCTGCCTCTTCGGCCTCTTTTGCCGCCTCTTCGGCCGCCTTCTCGGCTTCTTCCTGCTCCTTCGAGATGGCCTCCGGATAGATTTCTTCCACATCCGCAAAATCCGAAGAGATGTAACCTTCTCCGTCTTCCGTGCTGACCTTGTACCACCCATTCTCCTCTTCGAGAATCTCCAGTGTCTCTCCTTCGCCGATCAATGTGATGACATCTGAATCCGCCAATGCTGCCGCACGGACGCGCAGCGTCTGCGTTGTAACCACTGCCTGCTTCACCGACACGGAATCCGCAAGCTCACGGGCCGCCGATCCTGTCGCCACATATTCTTCCCGGATGTATCCCGTCACATCTCCCGACTGAATTCGAACCCATCCGTTTCCTGTTCTGCCCAGAACCTTTGCCACAGATTTATTATACAGCTTTCCGACCACATCCGATTCAACATCTGCGTCCGCCCGAACATTGATGTAGTCGTTGACCTGCGCAACGACCAGCTCCTCCCCGTC
>CAVAJA010000305.1:0-2433 GCA_963588615.1 Lachnospiraceae bacterium
TGTATGTTGTAACCTAAAAGTACCGAAAATTGGAATCAAAATTCCCTGAGATTGGATCGGGAATTCCCTGGAAATGGAAAGGACACGTTGAATCATTCACCTATCACTCATATCCTTTATCTAAAGCACGACCAATAGATAAAGGAGGAAAGGAAATGCTCAACATGTCCGATATCAATGATATCAGAGATTTATACAGTAGAGGCTACAAGATTGGAGAAATTGCTCGAAAAACAGGGTTCGATTCAAAAACGGTCCGTAAATATCTGGACAAAGAGGATTTTTCGGAAGAGGCACCCTCTATGACAGCGAAGGCGTCGATTCTCGATCCATACAAGGATCTGATCGCTGATTGGCTGAAGGAGGATCAAAAGCACTGGAACAAACAACGGCACACAGCAAAGCGAGTGTATGAACGTTTGAAGCGAGAGCACGGATTTACCGGCAGCTACGAGACGGTGCAGCGATACATGAAGAAGCAGAACCGCAACCTTCAGGGAAGGGCTACGCAGGAGCTTGTCTGGAGCCCCGGATATGCCCAGGTAGATTTTGGCGAAGGTGATTTCTACGAGAACGGCCAGTGCCTGCGGCGCAAGTACCTGGTTGTCTCCTTCCCCTACAGCAACGATTCTTTTGTGCAGCTGTTCGGCGGTGAGACTGCTGAATGCGTATGTCAAGGACTTAAGGACATTTTCGAGTATATCGGCGGCGTGCCGCCGGTTCTGGTCTTTGACAATGCAACCGGAGTCGGACGCAGAGTTCACGATAAGGTGACTGAAACTGATCTGTTCAAGCGCTTTCGAGCGCATTACCGATTCAGAGCTCGTTTCTGCAATCCGGAATCCGGGTGGGAAAAAGGAAATGTGGAGAACAAGGTAGGTGCCGTGAGACGTAACCTGTTCGTGCCGGTTCCGCACTACCATGACATTCTCGAATACAACAAGGAACTCCTCCAAATGCACGAAGAGAAGGCCGCAGAGCTTCATTACAAGAAAGGAATCCCCATCAGGGAACTGTTTGCTGAAGATCAGAAAAGCTTTGCTGATCTTCCTTCAAAAGCGTTTAACGTGTGCAGATATGACTATTTCAAGGCAGATGGCTACGGGAAGGTCTGCATTGACGGAAAGCATTACTATTCGACAAGACCGGAGTATCGCGGACAGAAGGTCATGATCGGTGTCCGTGCCCACTTCATAGAGGTTCTGGATGAAAACGGTCATTTAGTGGTACGTCATAGGCGACAGTACGGCAGTGAACGGACGGATGTATCGGATTACAGCACCACACTTGAAGTATTGTCCAGAAATGCAGGCTCCTGGAGTAACAGTGGAGTTAGAAACGACATGCCGGATCCGCTTGTTGAGTACCTGGACAGTCTTGAAAAGCAGGAGCTGAAGGATAAGCTTCGCCTGTTGAGCAGCCTGAATGCTATGTATGGATATCACACATCGATCGAGGCAATGGGGATGGCGCTTAAAAATGGCAGCGTTAATGCATCCGATGCAACGATCATTGCGCAGAGAATTAACGGCTACGGACTCAATACTCCGCCGGAGTCCGGACCATCGCTGTCTGTTTATGATGAAGTATTCCTTCCTAACTGGAAAGGAGGCGAGGCATCATGATGAGTGCCAAAGAACAGGGGCTGTTGGAGGAAGAAATCTCCGGCTACTGCAAAAAGCTGTTCTTCACGACTGCGATTCCTGAGCTTTGCCGGTCAGAAGGAACCCCGAAGCAGGTTGAATATCTAAGGGATGCCCTTAAACTCGAGATTGAAAAGCGTGATGCCAACCACATCCAGCGCCTCATCAAACGGGCCAGATTTCCTGTATATAAGACATTCGACGGGTATGAATTCAAACCGGTCCAGCTGCCGCCTGCTCTGAGTCAGGAGGACCTCATGAGCGTTTCGTTCATCGAGAACAGGCAGAACCTTGTGCTGTATGGCCCTGTCGGCGTAGGCAAGACGCACATGGCTATCGCTGCCGGCGTCATTGCCTGCAGTAAAGGCTATAAGGTACGCTTCTATACCGTTACAGAACTGGTACTGAAACTGGCTGAGGCCAGAAAGAATGGGACGCTGGAGCGGTTAAGGTCAACACTAAACCAGCAGGATCTGCTGATTCTGGATGAGTGGGGATATGTTCCAGTGGATCGAGACGGCTCTGAGCTTCTGTTTCAAGTAATATCCGACAGTTATGAGAGCAGGAGTCTGATATTAACCACAAATCTGGAGTTCTCGAAATGGGGAGGAATCTTTACGGATGAGCAGATGGCCGCAGCCATGATAGACAGGCTTGCCCACCACGGGCACCTGATTATGTTCCAGGGACAGAGCTACCGAATGGAGCATGCATTAATGAGACAAACGGCGCCTCAGACAGAGGAAATCGCGTCCTGACATTTTTGAGGAATTCCCGTTACAAAAAGAGG
>CAVAJA010000306.1:0-3307 GCA_963588615.1 Lachnospiraceae bacterium
TTCCCGCAGAGCAATCTTTTCCATCTCCTGCCGGAATTCCGAATCTTCCGTGGTTTGGGCGAAATCTATGTCATAAAGAAGCGCCTGAATATAGAACCCGGTTCCTCCCGTCAGAATGGGAATTTTCCCTGCCGCATTGAATCTGCGAACGGCATCCTTTGCTTCCTTCTGGAAGCGGACAACGTTCCACTCGTCGCAAGGATCGATGATATCGATGAGCTCATGCACAATGCCGTGCATCTGGGACTGCGTTATTTTGGCAGAGCCGATGTCCATTCCACGATAGACCTGTATGGAATCTGCTGAAATAATGCCGCCGTTTATGCGCTCCGCAAGTGCCACGGCGGCAGCACTTTTGCCGCTGGCCGTAGGTCCTGCAATGATGATCAGTTTGTTCATACGATTCGTTTGAATTTACGTTCAATCTCCTGCTTTGTCAATAGGATCATGGTAGGACGTCCATGCGGGCAATGATACGGGTTATCCAGGGACAGAAGCTCGTCAATCAGTGCCTTGGCCTCTTCCGGCGACTGCTTCATATTCCCCTTGACAGCGGCCTTGCACGACATGGATGCAATCTTGTAAAGGATTGCCGCAGGTGTCCCGCTCATTCTGGAGTCCAGAATTTCATCCAGAATCTCCCGAAGAAGCACATCGGGTTCATTGGCATAGAGCTCCATCGGAACTCCCCTGAGTGCATAGGTGCCTTCGCCCAGAGGCTCGATTTCGTATCCCATCCGAAGAAAATACTCTCGGTACTGCTCCAGTGCAGCCTCCTCTCTTCCGGTTAAATTCAGCACCAGAGGCGGCGCCAGCATCTGAGAAGCAGCAGGCTGTGTCTGTTCCTTTGCAAGGCGCTTCATCAGTCGTTCAAAATTCACCTTTTCGTGCGCCGCATGCTGGTCAATCATCAGCATCTTATCCCGGAAGGATAAAATCCAATACGTATCAAAAATCTGACCGACAATCTTATATTCCGGCAGGTTCCGGCTGCTCAGAATGTGATAACTGCGGTTGCCGTAGAGGTCCTCGGCATAATCGTCCTGCACGCTTTTGCGGAACATGGCCTCAAGATCCCCGGCAAGAACGGCCTGCTCTCTGATTTTTTCTGTCTCTGCGGCTTTTTTCTCGTCCGGAAGCTCGGCTTCTTTTATAAAGCTTGCCTGCTCGTAACGTCCCCCGGTCTTATCGACAAAGACGAAATCGTCCTCTTCATAGCGTGCAGCGGATTCCTTTAAAACATCTGTTCTGTCGGTATCGGACCTGCTTTTCTCAGGCCGCTCAAAAGGCTCCAGATGTTCCTGCACCTTCTGTGCATTATCCCGCTCCCGCTCTTCCTTCTTCCGCTCGGCATTTTCCTGTGCCTGCGTCTGCAGTGTTGCCCGCGGAATCATTTCCACGCCGTGCAGCGTCTGGTGAACAGACTCATTGATAAAGTCATAAATCTGTTTCGGCTGTGCAAAGCGGACTTCCATCTTGGAAGGATGGACATTGACATCCGTATTCTCTGCAGCCAGCTTCAGATACACAATGGCAAACGGGAACCGATGCTGCATGAGATCTGTCCGGTAGCCTTCCTCGAGACCTTTGGACAGCACGTCGCTCTTCAGAATTCGTCCGTTCACAAAGAAAATCTCACAGCTTCGGCTGGATCTAGAGAACTCGGGCCTTCCCAAAAAACCATGGATCACCAGAGTTTTGTCCTCCGATGACCTGGAAATGGGAATCATGGAGTTTGACATTTCGCGGCCGTAAATGCGGTAAATGAGTTCCTTGATGTTGCCGTTGCCTGTGGTATGCAGCTTCTCCTGACCGTTCATTCGATAATGAAAGGAAATTTCCGGATGGGACAGCGCCAGATGTTCCACAAGGTCGGTGACAGCTCCGCCTTCCGTCTGTGCAGATTTCAGGAATTTTCGCCGCACCGGAACGTTATAAAACAGATCACGGACGATGACACTGGTTCCATCCGGTGCTCCGACTTCACTGATTTCAAGAGAAGGCTCAGGGGTGCTCTGCGAAATCTCCGAAACCTCTGCATGAATGGGACGAAGCACATCATTGATCGCGCGAATTCCTGTCAGCTGATTTCTGCATTTGGTGATCATCTCCACCCGGGAGACCGCTGCAATGGAGGACAGCGCCTCTCCGCGAAATCCCAGGCTGGTAATGCAGTTGATGTCTTCCGCCTCCCGGATCTTGCTGGTGGCATGCCGGCGAAAGGCTTTTGTAATTTCGGAGGGCTCGATTCCGCAGCCGTTGTCTGTGACCCGGATCAATTCGCTTCCTCCGCCCTTGATCTCAACGGTAACGGCTGTCGCACCTGCATCAATCGAATTTTCGCAGAGCTCCTTCACTACATTGACAGGCCGCTCCACCACCTCTCCTGCTGCAATTCGATTGATGGTGTCCGAACTCAGAACATGAATTTCAGCCATGCCTCTCCTACCTTCCCTGATCTGTCACGCTCCAGCGATTTTTCAGCTCCGACTGCAGGCGATACAGCGTATTCAATGCCTCCATCGGCGTCATGTTGGTGACATTCAATTCCTGGAGCTCTTTGAGAACATCATTTTCCTGCACAGCATCAAAAAGAGTCATCTGATTCAGGTCCACATCATCGTAGTGCGGAACCTTTGATGTCCTGCCGGACTCCCCCGCCTTCACCTCAATGGACTGAATCTTCTCGGTAATATCGTTGTCCGAAAGCTGCCTTGCGATCTCCTTGGCACGCTCAATGACCATAGAGGGAATCCCTGCCAGCCGAGCCACCTGAATGCCGTAGGATCGGTCTGCTCCGCCTTTGATGATTTTGCGAAGGAAGACGATATCGTCGCCCTTTTCCCGAACGGCAACGCAGTAATTGTTCACATTGGAGATCTTTCCCTCCAACTCTGTCAGCTCGTGATAATGGGTGGCAAACAAGGTTTTGGCTCCGAGGATCTTGCGGTTTGCAATGTATTCCACGACAGCCCAGGCAATGGAAAGACCGTCAAAGGTAGAGGTGCCGCGCCCGATCTCATCCAGGATCAGGAGCGACTTGGATGTCGCATTTCGCAGGATATTGGCCACCTCGTTCATTTCCACCATGAAGGTGGACTGACCGCTTCCGAGATCATCCGAAGCACCGACCCGCGTGAAAATACGATCCACGACACACAGATCCGCAGAAGCTGCAGGAACAAAGCAGCCGATCTGACTCATTAAGGTGATCAGCGCCACCTGCCGCATATAGGTGGACTTTCCCGCCATATTCGGCCCGGTAATGACCGCAATGCAATCCTTTTTGCCGTCCAGGCGGGTGTCA
>CAVAJA010000307.1:0-2874 GCA_963588615.1 Lachnospiraceae bacterium
GCAATGATCAAGGACAATGATGGCGTGCCCTTGGATGGACAATCCAATGAGCTCGTCAATCTGGCGATCCAATTCCGCTTCTCCCCGCAACATAAGACTCTGTGAAAGGCCAATTACAACATAGCTTCCATTCTCCCGGACAATATCAAAAACTGCCGTTATATCCGGCCAGCCATTCGGATAGGTATGCTCTGAGGCGCGGATACATCGCTTGGTACCATCTGCTCCAAGCCTGCTCACAATTGCCTGATAGTCCGTAAAGTTCTCTACATTGACGAGCAAGGGGTAGCCTGTCCCTGTTCCATCGGCATAGGCTCCAATCTGTGCAAAGCAATCTTCCAGTCCCTGGCAGCGCATGCGCGCACCTCCTTATCTGTTTCTCAAAATCTCCATTCCAACCTTTACATTGTCAGAAATCAAATTCTTCAAATATCTCCTGAGCTCTTCGGAGTCCATTTGATCAATTACAGACCATGCCTGCTCATAGCCGCCTGTCTTATACTGCTTGTCCGCCATTGTTTTCAGCTGATTCTGGATCGCTGAATTATCCATCCAATCGTATGCCCGGGTACTTGCATGCGAAGACAGATATTCTCTGATCTTCTGCGGATCTTTCAGGAGAATATCGTAATCACCCACCACACGCTTCATGAAGCAGCGATCACGTTCCGCAGAATCCTTTAAACGATCATAGAAATCTACCTCCGAAAGGTAATCCAGAACCCGCGTAGCACTCGCCTCTGTCGGAGAATTCTCCCGCATGATTTCAAATATTTCCTTTGCTTCCACACGCTCTTCATCATCGAACATGCAGAGAATCGGCGTATCATATCTATCCGACCAATCCCTCGGATTTTTCGTTCCGGTTTTCTCCATCCAAAGATCCTGAATCTTCTTCTTTAGCTGTCCGTTCTGGAATTTTCCGATTTCTCCCTCAATATAACGGAAGTATTCCGATCCTGACTTGGTAAACTGGCCCGAAGGAAGATCGTTGTAAAGCTCCTGAATATCTTCCTCCGTCAAATCTCCGAGGAATGAGGTCGCAACCGCCTCAAAAGATTCCACCTGATCCCTGTAGAACCGTTCAAACTGTTCTCTCTGTGTCAGCAGCAACTCATAAAAGCGAGACTTTCTCTGTTCTGCCAGGTTTCCCGACGTCTTCATCACGTACAGCTCTTCCAGGAAGGGTGCAAGATCTCCCAAGGAGCTCTTCACAGCCTCGTAGGAAATGCGAATATTATTGGTTTTGGAATTCCATCCCCTTACAACCTCTGCAAGCGATACACATTTCTGAAGGCTCTTGTTGCTCTCTGCAATGATTCGATAGTCCAAGATGACGTCACGAATCTTGTCATCTGCCGTTTCTGCATTCCATACCCAGTTGGCCGCATCGGCATTGAATTTCTTCTTTACCTCTGACAGATAGGCCCCGTTGTCTCCAATCTGCGCCGCGAGCTGCTTTAAAATTCCGTCCTGGAACTGCGCAATGTAGCTGAGCATTCCTCTCTGGCAGTTCTCGTTTGTCAGAAGACGCGCAAGATCGTCTGCAATAGCCGGTGATTTCTGCACGATCTGGCCAATAAACGATGCCAGTTCACTTTCTGATCCATGGGCTCCGTTCGCCGTATTCGCAATATTGCAATAGCAATCGATGATAGAAGAAAGTTCCTCTGTGCTCGACACATGCTCTGTTTCGAAAAGAATGTATTTCACGCACCAGATCGGGAAGCTAAACTGCTTCATGCTGATTCGAATCTGATCCCGCGCGCTTTCAATCGAGCCACACTGTGCTGCAGAAATGTGAAATGCCTTTGCTGTGCAGTTGAGGAAGGCTCTCTGCTCGCCACTCATGGCAACGATGTATTCCTCCCGGAAATTTCTGACCGGCGTCACCTTCTGCTTGATTGCATTCGCAATTGCCGTCTTCATCTTATCCGGCGTCATGGTCTCACTGTTCGAACCATTACTCCAGAAATAATCTCCTGTTGCATATTCCTTCAGTACAAAGCCCAGAATAAATGCTGAGAGATTGTTCGGCATCAATCCATACGGAGCCTCTGTCAGATCATCGTAAATGGTAGATATGCTGATCCTGCCGGAACGCTACTGAAAACCGTCCGCAATTAGCATCTCCACCTCTTTCTTGATTTTCACAATGGGCAGTGACTGTTTCCCAGTATCTTCCCAATACCGTTCCACTTCCCATGCTCCAGAAAGAGCTGTAGCCAGACTCGTCTTCTCATTCGGAGCCTTAAAGGTTCCGGCAAGCTTTTGTGTAATGCCGCACTCCGCACCCTGAGCCAACGGTCCAACTGCAAACATGTTGGCAATGACATTGAACTGTTCCAATCCATACGGATACTTCTGATGGTTCAGCGCACTCAATTCCTCCTGCAGTGCCGTAAGATTTGCCATACGTGTTCCGCTCGGATGCTCTGCGCTGTAGAGCATAAACGCACCTGACGAAATCTTGTTCTTCCACTCCGTCAAGCATCTCACCGCCTGTGCCTGATACTCTCCGGCACGGTGTTTATCGTTCTGTGCATAATAGAGGCTGTATGCCATGCTCTCCACATACTGGTCGAGCAAATCCGCTCCCATCGGAGTCAATCCGGTATCGACGAAAATAACGTCCTTATTCCCAGCATTCAGTGCCCTGAGGATCAAGGTCTTTACCTGTGCCGCTTCCGTCTCATCAAGTGCAAAAGTAACCAGTACCTTGAACCGGTTCCGAATTGCCGATCCTGCCAGCTTGCTATACGCAATTGAGAAGTTTCTGGCAGCTGCCGGTTCTCTTTCAAAGCGCCCATCAATCGCAGGCGGCAGAGTAACTGCCCCCATAAGGTTGGCCGATACTACCAGATCCTGTGTTCT
>CAVAJA010000308.1:0-18938 GCA_963588615.1 Lachnospiraceae bacterium
AGAAGAGAATCTAAAATGGCAACAAAAGGGCGCTCAGATTCGAGCAGTGCGAAGGGGGTCGGAAAATCCGGACGGTCCGGTCAAGGAAAGGGATCGAAGGGCAGAAACCCGGCATCGCAGGGGCGGAAAAAGAAAAAGAAATCTGTTTTCGGCAGGGTGCGATCCGCACTGCACAGATTTGGTCTGCGGAGAATTTCGGTTGTTCTGGCTGCACTTTTAATCCTGGCTGCGCTTGCATCGGGCCTTCGTGCATTGACGAAGGCACTGGGACCGGAGGATTATGACACCTCTACGGTTGAGTTCCGGGCAAATGGCAGCATCCGGGTTACCTCGGTGGAAAGCTTTGAAGAGGATTATTATGATGCAGCCGAGTTGAAAAACGAGATTAAGACGGCTGTTTCGGATTACAACGATTCGAATGGTACGGGATCTGTGAAGCAGAGCGATTTTTCTGTGGAAAATGAGACTGCGAAGGTGGTTCTGACGTATCAGTCGGCGGAGGACTATCGCTCCTTCAACGGTATGGATTTATTTATGGGGACCGTGCAGGAGGCGCAGGATGAGGGATATGATTTTGAATCCATCCTGTCCGCGGTCAGTCAGGAGGATTCATCCCGCATATTGAATCAGGATACGCTGGAAGAACTTGCCGGAAATGATGCGATCATTCTGACGGAACAGGCTAATGTGGTGGTCTCGCGGGAAATTTTGTATGTTACACCGAATCTTGAGGTGACAAAGCAGACAGAAGCTGCAGCGGTCGACACGATCAGTGCGGATTCACCTGCAATCATTATTCTCAGATAGAAGGTTCTTCAGGAAAATTCAGATGTTCCCCCAAACGGTTTAAAGATACTGATAAAGGAGAAAAAAATGGAAAAATCGATGGACAAAATTGTGGCGCTGTGCAACGCCAGGGGCTTTATCTATCCCGGCTCTCAGATCTACGGCGGACTTTCCAATACGTGGGATTACGGTAATCTGGGCGTAGAACTTAAGAACAACGTCAAAAAGGCCTGGTGGCAGAAATTCGTGCAGGAGTCTCCTACCAATGTAGGTGTGGATTGCGCTATTCTCATGAATCCGAAGACATGGGTTGCCTCCGGCCATCTTGCGGGCTTCTCGGATCCTCTGATGGACTGCAAGGCCTGCGGCGAGCGCTTCCGCGCAGACAAGCTGATCGAGGATTATGCAAAAGAGAACAACATGACGCTGGACGGCTCGGTGGACGGCTGGTCGAATGATGAGATGATGAGCTTCATCAACAAGTTCAAGGTGGAATGCCCTTCCTGCGGTCAGTTCCACTGGACGGATATTCGTCAGTTTAATCTGATGTTCAAGACCTTCCAGGGTGTCACAGAGGATTCGACCAACACCATTTACCTTCGTCCGGAGACGGCACAGGGAATTTTTGTGAATTTCAAAAATGTGCAGAGAACCGCAAGAAAGCATCTTCCCTTCGGCATCTGCCAGATCGGAAAATCCTTCCGGAACGAGATTACTCCCGGAAACTTCACCTTCCGCACACGTGAATTCGAGCAGATGGAGATGGAATTCTTCTGCAAGCCGGATACAGACCTGGAATGGTTCCACTACTGGAAGGATTATTCCTGGAACTGGCTCCTGTCGCTCGGGATCAAGGAGGAGCATCTGAGATTCCGTGACCATGCAAAGGAGGAGCTGGCGTTCTACTCCAAGGCAACCTCTGATATTGAGTATACGTTCCCCTTCGGCGATTGGGGTGAGCTGTGGGGCATCGCAGATCGGACCGATTATGATCTGACCCAGCATCAGAATACGTCGGGGGAGGATCTGACGTATTTTGATGATGATACAAACGAAAGATACATCCCGTATGTCATTGAGCCTTCTCTTGGCTGCGATCGCGTTACGCTGGCATTTTTGTGTGAAGCTTATGATGAGGAGGAGCTGCCGGACGGAACGGTCCGCAATGTAATGCACTTCCATCCTGCGCTGGCACCTGTGAAGATTGCGGTTCTTCCTTTGTCAAAGAAGCTTTCCGAGCCGGCCCAGAAGGTGTTCGCGGAGCTGTCGAAGCGATATAATTGCGAGTTTGACGACAGGGGAGCCATCGGAAAACGCTATCGCAGGGAGGATGAGATCGGAACGCCTTACTGCATCTGCTATGATTTTGATTCAGAGAATGATCAGGCTGTTACGATCCGCGACCGCGATACGATGGAACAGGTTCGTGTGCCGATTGCAGAGCTGAAAAACTGGTTTGACGGCAAGTTTGAATTCTGATTGCGGGCAGCAATTGAAATAAGCGATCAATTGATCTGCTGACCTGTCTGTTTTGTCTGCGGAAAATTCTGCAGGCAGCGGACGCGTGCGGCGTCCCGGCACAGAAATCGGCAGATGACGACAAATTATTACGGAAGGAATTTTCTATCATGCAGTACAGAGGTGTCAATGAACTGCGCGAGCTGTTCTTGTCTTATTTTGAAGAGAAGGGGTGTCTTCGACTGAACAGCTTTTCGCTGGTGCCCCACAACGATACGTCCCTTTTGATCATCAATTCTGGTATGGCTCCGATGAAGCCGTGGTTTTCGGGGCAGGAGATTCCGCCCAGACGGCGTGTGACGACCTGCCAGAAATGCATTCGCACAGGCGATCTGGAGAATGTAGGCAAGACAGCACGCCACGGTACCTATTTTGAGATGCTGGGCAATTTCTCCTTCGGTGATTATTTCAAAAAGGAGGCAATTCCGTGGGCCTGGGAATTCCTGACAGAACGTGTCGGACTGGATCCGGATCGTCTGTACCCTTCCGTGTATGAGGAAGACGAAGAGGCCTACAACATCTGGCTCAACGATATGCACATTCCTGCTGAGCGAATTTACAAGTTCGGAAAGGCAGACAACTTCTGGGAGCATGGCTCGGGTCCCTGCGGTCCCTGCTCGGAAATCTATTATGACCGCGGAGAGAAATACGGAAACGGGCCGGAGGATGTCATGGGCGGCGAGGGCGACCGCTACATGGAGGTTTGGAACATTGTCTTTACCCAGTTCAACAATGACGGAAAAGGCAATTATACGGAGCTTGTACAGAAGAATATCGATACCGGAATGGGATTGGAACGCCTGGCGGTTGCAGTGCAGGATGTGGGTTCTATTTTTGACGTGGACACGCTCAAATCGCTGCGCGACCTGATCTGTCAGTTGGCTGGCGGCATTGCATATGAGAATCCGGAGACCGTTGATTCAGACGTCTCTGTCCGCATCTGCACGGATCATGCGAGAGCAATGACGTTTATGATTTCAGACGGCATCATGCCCTCCAACAACGGAAGAGGATACGTGCTGCGCAGATTGATCCGCCGTGCGGTTCGGCACGGCCGGAAGCTTGGAATCAAGGGCTCGTTCCTGCCTGAGCTTGCAACAAATGTGATTGAGACCTCCAAGGACGGTTATCCTGAGCTTGCGGAAAAGAGAGACTTCATTCTGAACGTGGTTCGCGCAGAAGAAGAGAAATTTGAAAAGACGTATGAGCAGGGCATGGCAATTCTGGAGGAGATGGAGAATGCACTGACAGCTGCCGGCAGACAGCAGTTGTCCGGTGAGGATGCCTTTAAGCTGTACGATACGTACGGCTTCCCGATCGACAACACCAAGGAAATTCTGGAAGAGAAGGGCTTTACGGTTGATGAAGAGGGCTTTGATCGGGCAATGACGCAGCAAAGAGAACAGGCCCGCTCGGATCGTGAGCGCTCGGGCAAGGCTGCAACCTATATGGGAGCTGCTGCGACTGTGTATGAGGATATGGATCCGGCTGTCACATCCAGCTTCATCGGATACGACAGGCTGTCGGCGGAATCTGAGATTGTTGCGATTGCCTCTCTTCCGACGCTTGCAAAGGATGCGGAAGAGGATGAGGATTGTGTGGCAACTGCTCTGTCAGACGGTCAGTATGGAGCGATCATTACAAGCAAGACACCGTTCTATGGGACGATGGGCGGCCAGGTCGGCGATAAGGGGATGATTTATCTGTCGGGCTCTTATTCTGAGGCCGGCGGCATCAAGGCTACGGATGAGGAGATCGCCAGAGAGGAAGCCCTTGGAAAAGGTACGGTTGCCTTTGAAGTTCTGACAACAGAGCATGTGGCCGGCGGCAAGATCGCACACATAGGCCGGGTGGTATCCGGAATGTTCAAGCTGGGCGATCAGGTCTGCCTGCAGGTGGATGAGAAGACGAGGCTGGCAACCTGCCGGAACCATTCGGCAACGCACCTTCTTCAAAAGGCTCTGCGGGAGGTTCTTGGAACGCATGTGGAACAGGCGGGATCGTACCAGGATGCAGAGCGCACCCGTTTTGACTTCTCCCACTTCCAGGCGATGACAAAGGAAGAACTGCAGAAAGTGGAGGATCTTGTGAATGAGAAGATCGAGGAGGCTCTTCCGGTTGTAACAGAAGTCATGAGTCTGGAGGAAGCCAAGAAGACCGGTGCAATGGCACTTTTCGGAGAAAAATATGGCGACAGCGTGCGCGTTGTCAAGATGGGCGAATGGTCGGTTGAGCTTTGCGGCGGCACACATGTTGCGAATGTGGGAAGGATCGGCTCCTTTAAGATTGTATCGGAAAACGGAGTTGCAGCCGGTGTCCGCAGAATTGAAGCACTGACTGGTGACAATGTCCGTCGGTATTATGAGAATCTTGAGCGCGAGATGAATGAGGCTGCAGATCTGCTGAAGACTGCACCGGCAGCTCTTGCAGAAAGAATTCGGACGCTTCAGAAAGAACTGAAGGAAGTAAAGTCAGAGAATGAATCCCTGAAAGCCAAAGAGGCACAGGCATCTCTTGGAAACGTCATGGACAGCGTACAGGAGATCAAGGGGGTTCCGTTTATTGCCGCTCATGTTGCAGGAGTGGATATGAACGAGCTTCGCAGCCTTGGTGATGATCTGAAGAGCAAACTCTCCGGAGGAGTTGTTGTTCTCATTTCTGACAAGGACGGAAAGGTGAACCTGATTGCGATGGCTTCGGATGAGGCAATGAAAAAGGGAGCTCATGCAGGAAATCTCGTGAAAGCAGTCGCAAAGGAAGTCGGCGGCGGCGGCGGCGGACGGCCCGGAATGGCACAGGCCGGCGGAAAAAATCCGGCAGGGATTCCGAAGGCACTTGAAGAAGCGGCAAAGGTTCTGGAAAATCAGCTGAATTAAGAAAACAAAAGTCTTTACAAAAAAGGCACAGGATCGTATAATCTCATCTGTGCCTTTTTGGAAGATAAACCGCACGAGAAAAAACCCATCAGCCAGTTGCGGAGTTGATGACGGCGTCAGGTTGTTTCGGATTCTGTACAGAATTTGAAGGGATCGTTGGCGTTTGGGTCTGGTCTGCAATCGGATCGGGACTGAAGGGAGGGTAGAGATATGTCCAGCGTAATCGTAAAAGACAATGAAACCTTGGACAGCGCACTGCGCCGTTTCAAGAGAAGCTGTGCTAAGGCGGGCATCCAGCAGGAAATTCGCAAGAGAGAGCATTACGAGAAGCCCAGCGTAAAGCGCAAGAAGAAGTCGGAAGCTGCCAGAAAGAGAAAGTACAACTGATCGTTGTCCTGTGAAGGGATGTTTTGATTGTTGTACGGTCGATGGGAACAGCAAATGAATCTCCTGACACATGGATGTCATGTGTCAGGAGATTTTTTGCAGATGAGAGAACTTGCACATGGAACTGGAATTTAAACTGGAGAAGTTTGAGGGTCCTCTGGATCTGCTGCTGCATCTGATAGACAAGAATAAAGTCGATATTTATGATATTCCGATCGCCCAGATCACGGATCAGTATATGGATTATGTCCGTGAAATGAAGGAAGAAGACATGGATGTCATGAGCGAATTCCTGGTGATGGCGGCGACACTTCTGGATATCAAGTGCAGGATGCTCCTTCCGAAGGAAGTGAACGAGGAAGGGGAGGAAGAGGATCCCCGGGCGGAACTGGTACAGAAGCTGCTGGAATACAAAATGTATAAATACATGTCCGCAGAACTGCGGGAACTGTCGGAGGGCGCAGATCAGACGCTGTACCGCAGGAAAAACCTCCCGAAAGAGGTGAGAAGCTATATTCCGCCTGTGGATTACGAAGAACTGATCGGAGATGTCACACTGGCCAGGCTCAATGATATATTCCAGGATATTCTGAAGCGGCAGAAATACCGCGTGGATCCCGTCCGATCTCAGTTCGGGCGAATTGAGAAGGAAGAAGTGGATCTGTCTGCCAAAGAATTGTACATCAAAGCATATCTTAATTCTCATCGTGACACAGACTTTCGCACGCTGCTGGAAGAACAGAATTCCAAAGATGAGGTCATTGTTACCTTTTTGGTGGTTTTGGAATTGATGAAAACGGGCAGCATTGAGATCCAACAGGAGGAACTGTTCGGAAAAATTCAGATTCATGTTGTAAAGAATATATCAGCGGAATCGAATCTTGCCGGAGAATTTGGCTGAAGCAGGAGAGCTGCGCGGGAATTCAGAAATACAGGCTGCAGGCAGCGGGGGTGATGCAGCTGTTCCTGCGGTACACCAGGAAGAGGAATTTATGTCGGAGGAATTGAGACAGGATAGGAATATGGCACAGAGCAAAGAGCCGGAGTGCGATCAGCCTACGTTGTTCGATGCCCAGCTGTCGGATGAAGAGTTAATGGCATCTGTCGAGGCAATCCTGTTCTCCATGGGGGAATCGGTGGAGATTTCGGCAATTGCCAAAGCGCTGGAAGTACGCACCGGGCGGATCAGGCAGATCCTGCAGAAGCTGCAGAAACAGTATGCCAAGCCGTCCCGTGGAATCATGCTTCAGCAGTTTGATGATGCGGTTCAGATGTCCACAAAACCGGAACAATATCAGAATCTGATCAAGATTGCCAAGGTGCCCAGAAAGATGACATTGTCGGATTCGGTCATCGAGACATTATCCATTATCGCCTACAAACAGCCGATTACGAAAATTGAGGTGGAGGGAATCCGCGGCGTGTCCTGTGATTACGCGATCAATAAGCTGCTGGAATATGATTTGATCAAGGAACTGGGGCGCAAAGATGCGCCGGGGCGTCCGATCCTGTTCGGCACCACAGAACAGTTTCTGCGTTCCTTCGGTGTGAAGAATCTGGCAGAGCTTCCCTCTCTGGATGCTGTTCAGGTGGAGGAATTTAAGGAAGAGGCTGAAGCGGAGGTAAATGACAGATTAGGCGTCTGAGATTAGGATCAGGTCGACCTTCCGGATAAATTGCAATATTTTTGATGGATATTTTTTGTTGAATTCACAAGTAATCGGTTCGCAATTTGAAACGTTTATGCTAAAATGCGAAATAGCGCAGTGACATGGGGTGGATTCTGCCCATCGGTAAAATATACTCCGTGTTTCAACGACATAAATCATATGGAGGTTCAAAGTATGAGCAGTTCTTCAAAAGCGAGTGAGAGAGTCAATGCCTTGCTCGATGATAACAGCTTCGTTGAAGTTGGCGCTCGGGTGACCGCGCGTTCCACCAACTTTAATGTGAAGCCCGAGCAGACTCCGTCTGACGGCGTTATCACCGGGTACGGCACCATTGATGGAAGCCTCGTATTCGTCTACAGCCAGGATTCCTCTGTGCTGGGCGGATCTATCGGTGAGATGCATGCCAAGAAAATCACCGGGCTTTATGATCTTGCACTCAAGACAGGTGCTCCGATCATCGGACTCCTGGATTCCGCAGGTCTCCGTCTGCAGGAAGGCACGGATGCATTGAATGCATTCGCATCCATCTATGCGAAAGAGGCTGAGGCTTCCGGCGTAATTCCTCAGATCGCGGCAGTGTTCGGCAATTGCGGCGGCGGTCTTGCTGTTGCTGCAGGCATGGCAGATTTTACCTTTATGGCAAAGGATGCAAAGCTGTTCGTGAACAGCCCGAATGCATTGGCAGGAAATTCTGAGGATAAGAAGGACACAGCTGCTGCTGCATATAAGGCAGAGGCCGGTGCGGTCGATGCTGTCGGTACTGAGGCGGAAGTTCTGGAGCAGATTCGTGCGCTGGTATCCATTCTTCCTTCCAACAACGAGGATGAGGCTGCTGCTGAGTGCGATGATGATTTGAACCGCGCAAGTGCAAATGTTGCAAATGGCATTGCAGATCCTTCCGTTGCAGCGGCTGATCTTTCGGACGGCAATCTGTTCGTTGAGACAAAGGCTGATTATGCAAAGGAAATGGCAACCGGATTCATCAAGCTCAACGGTGAGACCGTCGGCGTGATTGCAAACCGCACCGCTTCTTACGATGAGAAGGGTGAAAAGACAGAAGAGTTTAAGCCGGTTCTGACCGTCGGCGGAGCCCAGAAGGCTGCTGATTTCGTCAGCTTCTGTGATGCGTTTGAGATTCCGGTCGTAACTCTGACGAATGTCAGCGGTTTCTGCACCTGTGAGTGTGCAGAAAAGAAGATTGCAAAGGCTGCTGCAAAGCTTGCTGCTGCTTTTGCGGGCGCTTCCGTACCGAAGGTTAATGTTGTAGTTGGAGAGGCTTTCGGCAGCGCGTATACGGTTATGAACTCCAAGGCTCTTGGTGCGGACATCACGATGGCTCTTCCGGATGCCAGAATCGGTATGATGGACGGCAATTTTGCTGCAAAGGTGATTGCAGCAGGCAAGGATGCAGCTGCGGTTGCTGAGACGGCAAAGGCATACAACGAGCTTCAGAACAGTATCGACAGTGCTGCTGCTCATGGCTATGTTGACCAGATTGTGGAGCCTGCTGACCTGCGCAAGTATCTGATCGGTGCGTTGGAAATGCTCTACACCAAGAGAGAGGACTTCCCTGCTAAAAAGCACATGACCGTTTAATCAGAGAGGAGACATCTATAAGATGAAGAAAGTTACTTCTATTCTAGCTGTCATCACCTGTGTCTTTGCTCTTACGGCCTGCAGCGGAACCGAGGCGAATACCTTGAGCGGAACTCCGGTAGATGCTTCTATGGAGTCCTCCATCATTTCTTACGGCGAGCAGCTGGTTTCCGAAATGGACAGCATTGTTCGTGAGGGAATGATTGATCAGTATTCAAGTGATGCGGTTTTCGGACCTGCATTGAGCACTTATGAGACATCCGTTAGTGATATCGGCACTATTGAGGGATATGACAACGAGCAGGCAGTCATCAATGACGACGGAGATTATCTGATCAACATCGGCATTGACGGTTCGGAGCATGATGCAGACGTGGTGATCACCGTGAGCTCTGCGGGATCTCCGACAAATGTTGCGACGAATGTTCGCTACAGCTTTGCAGAACTGATGGAGCAGGCTGCGCTGAACACCGTCCTTGGCATGGGCACAACCTTTGTAATCCTGATTCTGCTGGCACTTATTATCTCCTGCTTTGCATTCATCGGAAAAGCACAGGAAAAGCAGAAAAAGAAGGCAGCTGCCCTGAAAGAGGCCGAGGCTCCTGCACCCGCAGCTTCCACGGCACCTGTTGTTGAAGAGACTGTTACGGATGATAATGAATTGATTGCTGTTATCGCTGCTGCTGTTGCGGCAAGTGAAGGAAAGACAACGACAGACGGATTCGTAGTACGTTCCATCCGCAAGGCACGTAGTAAATTCTAATTGGAGGAATCTAAAATGAAGAACTATACCATTACCGTAAATGGCACAGCTTATGATGTAACCGTAGAAGAGACCGGCGCTGCAGCAGCGCCCGCAGCACCGAAGGCAGCAGCACCGAAGGCAGCAGCTCCTGCAGCAGCGCCCGCAGCACCGAAGGCAGCAGCTTCTTCCGGTGCCGGCGCTGTCAAGATTGAGGCCGGTGCAGCAGGCAAGGTTTTCAAGATTGAGAAGCAGGTAGGCGCAGCTGTAAAGAAGGGCGATGCCGTTGTTGTTGTTGAGGCTATGAAGATGGAAATCCCCATGGTTGCTCCTCAGGACGGAACCGTTGCTTCCATCGACTGCGCCGTAGGCGATTCTGTTGAGGCCGGCGCAGTTCTGGCAACTCTGAACTAAGTTATTGCAGAACACATTGCCGCTTTTCATCTGCAGCATTTTTGAACGGCAGGTGAGAATGGGCGATGTGCAGACAGTAACCAATGACTTAAGCAGGAGGTCTTAACAAGCTATGGAATATATTGCAAATACATTAACAAACCTAATCCATCAGACCGCCTTCATGAACCTGAGCTGGGGAAACATCCTCATGATTGCTGTTGCCTGTGTATTCCTTTATCTGGCAATCGCACATGATTTCGAGCCTCTGCTGCTGGTTCCGATTGCTTTCGGCATGCTGCTGGTTAATATCTATCCGGATATTATCGTGGCCCCCACCGAGACAGCAAACGGCGGACTGCTGTATTACTTCTACATTTTGGATGAGTGGTCGATTCTGCCGTCCCTGATCTTCATGGGCGTCGGAGCAATGACAGACTTCGGCCCTCTGATCGCAAATCCGAAGAGTTTCCTTCTGGGAGCTGCTGCTCAGTTCGGTATCTTCGCAGCATATTTTGGTGCTATTGCACTTGGCTTTAACGGAAAAGCTGCCGCTGCAATTTCCATCATCGGCGGTGCGGACGGTCCTACCTCCATCTTCCTGTGCTCCAAGCTGGGACAGACAGAACTCATGGGACCGATCGCCGTGGCAGCATATTCTTATATGTCGCTGGTTCCGATCATTCAGCCTCCGATCATGAATCTGTTCACAACAAAGAAAGACCGTCAGATCAAGATGGAGCAGCTTCGTCCGGTATCCAAGCTGGAGAAGATTCTGTTCCCGATCGTCGTAACCATCGTTGTCTGCATGCTGCTGCCTACGACAGCTCCTCTGATCGGTATGCTGATGCTGGGCAATCTGTTCCGTGAGTGCGGCGTGGTTCGTCAGCTGCAGGAGACGGCCAGCAATGCAATGATGTACATCGTTGTTATTCTGCTGGGTACTTCGGTAGGTGCAACGACCTCTGCAGAGGCATTCCTGAACGTGACAACACTGAAGATCGTTGCTCTTGGTCTGATTGCGTTCGCTTTCGGTACTGCTGCAGGTGTATGGTTCGGCCAGCTGATGAAGGTCGCAACACACGGCAAGATCAATCCGCTGATCGGTTCCGCAGGCGTATCCGCCGTTCCTATGGCTGCCCGCGTATCTCAGAAGGTTGGTGCAAAAGAGGATCCTACGAACTTCCTTCTGATGCATGCGATGGGACCGAACGTAGCAGGCGTTATCGGAACTGCGGTCGTAGCCGGCGTGTTCATGGCCGTATTCGGAATCTAATGTTTAGTTCGGCACTCGCTCCATTTCTTTCAGAAATCGGAGCAGGACGGCCGAAGAGGCTTTTCCTCTTGGTCCATTGCCGATTTTTCATTGTGAAGATGCCTGCGGGCGGTCCATTCACGTTGAAAACGGCAATTGCCGAACGGATGCAATTCATAAGGAGTTTACAATGGCTAAAGTACAGATTATGGAGACCGTTCTGCGTGATGCTGGTCAGTCGCTGATCGCCACCAGAATGCCCATTGAAGAGATGCTTCCCATCGTTGACACGATGGACAAGGTCGGTTATGCCGCAGTAGAGTGCTGGGGCGGCGCTACCTTTGATTCCTGCCTTCGTTTCCTGCACGAGGATCCGTGGGAGAGACTGCGTGTTCTGAAGAGTCACTTTAAGAACACACCTACACAGATGCTGCTCAGAGGGCAGAATATTCTGGGATATTCTCACTATGCAGATGATGTGGTTGATCGCTTTGTTAAGAAGTCTGTTGAGAACGGTATTGACCGCATTCGTATTTTTGACTGCCTGAATGACCTTCGCAATGTGAAGACCGCGGTAAAGGCAACAAAGGAAGCCGGTGCACATGCACAGATCGCACTGGTATATACTCTCGGTGATGCCTATACCATGGAGTACTGGGAGAACATTGCCCGTCAGATCGAGGAGATGGGGGCGGATTCCATCTGCATTAAGGATATGTCCGGTCTGCTGCGTCCGTTTGATGCATATGACCTTGTTACTGCATTGAAGAAGGGCTCGTCCCTGCCGGTAGATCTGCATACGCACTACACCTCCGGTGTTGCTTCCATGACATATCTGAAGGCTGCAGAGGCAGGTGTCGATATCATCGACTGCGCAACAACTCCTTTTGCTCTTGGAACATCTCAGCCGTCCACAGACGTCATGGTTGAGGCATTCCGCGGCACACCTTATGATACCGGTCTGGATCAGGGCATCCTGAAGGAGATTTCCGATTACTTCACGCCTTACCGCGAGGAGTGCATCGAGAACGGACTGATGTCCACGAAGGTTCTTGGTGTCAACATCCGTACGATGCTGTATCAGGTTCCCGGCGGTATGCTGTCCAATATGATCAAGCAGCTGAACGACCAGGGCAAGGGAGACAAGCTGAACGAGGTTCTGGAAGAAGTTCCGCGCGTACGTAAGGATCTGGGTGAGCCCCCGCTGGTTACTCCGTCCTCTCAGATTGTCGGCACACAGGCTGTTATGAATGTCCTGATGGGCGAGCGCTATAAGATGTGCAGCGGTCAGACCAAGGATCTGGTTGCCGGAAAATATGGCCAGACCATTAAGCCCATGGATCCTGAGGTTGTTAAGAAGGTCATCGGCGATGCAGAGAGAATTACCTGCAGACCTGCAGACCTGATTGCTCCTTCCATGGAGAAGTTTGAGAAGGAAGCAAGAGAGCACGGCGCGGAGACCGAAGAGGATGTTCTGTCCTACGCATCCTTCCCGCAGGTTGCTACAGAGTTCTTCCAGTGGAGAACGGCACAGAAGACCGGTGTGGATCTGTCCAAGGCAGATACCAAGAATGCAGCTTATCCTGCATAAGTTGTTTTTATCGGATGACAGAAAGGGGGTTTATGCTCAATGGAGCATAGCTCCCTTTTTTATTTATGCGAAAAATGATATGATAGCGGTATCTTTGTCGGACAAACGATGGACATATCCTCTGCCCGGAATGTACCGCTGCTCTTTGCAGGGTGGTCTCACGTGATCGGAGCAGTGCAATCGTGTCAGCAGGGAAAAAGTTGGATGATAAGGGGATCTCTATGCGGCTTAATGATGCGGTACAGGAGCTGATTGCGAAATCGAAGGAAGAGAAGAACTACCAGAAGGTTCACAGGGAAGAGCTGGAAAAAGAATATAAGTCAATGGGCGATTCCGCCATGACCGCCTGGGAGCCGACGGATGTAATTTCCGGATATAAGGTGAGGCCCGGAATTTATATGGAAAACGGGGCCAATCAGATTCCGGGGGGAGTCAGCTTTACGATTTCATCCCTTGGTGCAACCAGCTGTGAACTGCTGCTGTACCACAGAAAAGGAACAACTCCATATGCGGTGATTCCGATTCCGGAGAGCTATCGCATCGGGAAGGTTTGGTCCATCATTGTCTTTGGTCTGAATGTAGAAGATTTTGAGTACAGCTATCGAATGGATGGACCGTGGGATCCTGCCAAAGGACTGCTGTTCAATAAAAAGAATGAACTGCTGGACCCCTATGCAAGAGCTGTGGTGGGGCAGCGCAAGTGGGGAGAAGAGAAGCAGCAGTCGGGGGCGTATCACGCACGTGTTGTTAAGAACAATTTTATCTGGGACACTTCGAAATTCCCCAACACGAAGATGGAAGATTCTATCATTTACGAGATGCATGTCCGCGGCTTTACCAAGGGTGCATCCAGCGGAGTGACCTATCCGGGCACCTTTGCAGGAATCATTGAGAAGATTCCGTATCTCAAGGAGCTTGGGGTTACCGCTGTTGAACTGATGCCCATTTTTGAATTTGATGAGGTGGCCAACGGTCACACGTACAACGGGGAACGCCTCTATGAATATTGGGGATATAATACGGTAGCTTTCTTTGCCCCCAATACGAGTTACGCTGCATCGGCAGAGTACAACAGAGAAGGCCGGGAACTGAAGGAAACCATTCAGCTTTTGAAAGAGAATGGAATCGAGGTCATCCTGGATGTGGTATTCAACCATACCGCGGAAGGCGGAGAGGGCGGTCCCTTCATTTCCTTTAAGGGGATGGACAACAACATCTATTACATGCTGACTCCGGACGGGAAGTATTACAATTTCTCGGGATGTGGGAATACGATGAACTGCAATCATCCGATTGTTCAGAGCTTCATCGTGGAATGCCTGCAGTACTGGGTGACCAGGTTCCACGTGGATGGATTTCGATTCGATCTTGCCAGCATTCTGGGGAGAGCTGCGGACGGAACGCCGCTTCAGGATCCGCCGCTTTTGAAGAAGCTGGCCTACGATCCGATCCTTGGCAATGTCAAACTGATTGCAGAGGCCTGGGATGCCGGCGGGATGTATCAGGTGGGTTCTTTTCCGGCATATAATCGATGGGCTGAGTGGAACGGGAAATATCGCGACTGCATGCGGGACTTCCTGAAGGGAAATTACTGGAACGCTCCGGAGGCGGCAGTCCGCATGACCGGCTCCATGGATTTGTATTACGGCGTGTACATGGGGTACACCAGTTCAGTAAACTTTCTGACCTGCCATGACGGATTCACGCTGTATGATCTGTATTCCTATAATCATAAGCACAACGAAGCGAATGGGTGGGATAATTCCGATGGCTCGAATGACAATCGATCCTGGAACTGCGGCGCAGAAGGAGAGACGGAGGATCCGTCCATCAATGCACTTCGCTTCCAGATGATGAGGAATGCGATAACCGTACTGATGTGCAGCCGCGGAACACCGATGATTCTGGCGGGTGATGAATTCGGCAACACCCAGTACGGCAACAACAACGGATATTGTCAGGATAATGAAATTTCGTGGCTGGACTGGAATCTTCTGAAAAAGAACAAGAGCTTTTTTGATTTTTATAAGGGTGTGATTGCCTTTCGAAAGAGGCATCCCTGCATCAGCAGGAAGATGGATCCGGCGAAGTGCGGATTTCCGGATGTGTCGGTGAACGGAGGAGATCCGGATTTTCGTGAGATTACTCCGCAGACCAAAACACTCGGCGTGCTGTATGCGGGATATGATAAGAAAAAGCAGCGTGACGACATCGTCTATGTGCTGGTGAATTCTCATTGGGAGCACACCTCTGCGCGGGTACCGGATCTGCCCGGCGGGATGACATGGAATATTGCGATCGACACAGCTGCGATTAACTGCAAGGATTACATCAATAAAACGTTAGTTCCGGTGATGGATGGAAGGGTGGCACTGGCAGGTCGGGGAGTTGTTGTACTGACAGCCAGATAAAAGAACAGCTCCGGAAGGCGGTTTTGCGGTATCAGCGAATCTTATGAGGATGGGAGGAGATCATGGAGAAAATCCTGGTGGTAGATGACGAAGATAGAATGCGGAAGCTGGTTCATGATTTTCTCGTTCGTTCCGGTTATGAGGTCTATGAAGCCTCCAATGGCATGGAGGCTCTGGATGTGTTCGACCTGCATCCGGACATTGCTCTTCTGATTCTGGATGTGATGATGCCGCAGCTGGACGGCTGGGGCGTCACAAGGGAGATCCGCAAGGTGTCGAAGGTTCCCATCATTATGCTGACGGCAAAATCCGAGGAACAGGATGAGCTGCAGGGATTTGAGCTGGGGGTAAACGACTACATTCGAAAGCCGTTCAGTCCGAGAATTCTGGTGGCCCGCGTCCAGGCGCTTTTGGAGCGGGAAGGGCACGGACGGGCAGATGAGAAGCTGACAAGCGGCGGCATCGTTGTGGATAAGGCGGCGCATCAGGTTACCATTGACGGGAAGCCCATTGAACTGTCTGCAAAGGAGTTTGAGCTGATGACTTATTTTCTGGAGAATCCCGGGCGGGCACTCTCCAGAGAACAGATTCTGAATCATGTCTGGAACTACGACTATTACGGGGATGCAAGAACCATTGACACGCATGTCAAAAAGCTGCGGAGCAAGATGGGAGAAAAGGGAGAACTGATCAAAACCATTTGGGGGCTTGGATACAAGTTCAGCCCGGCGGAATAGGAGCCGTACGATCATGCGAAGACTGCTTCCGGATAAAAAAATGGATACCACATCTGCTCCTTCTGCAGCAGATGATCATCGGAAGGAGGATGCCGCAAAAGAGGCATCCTCTCGTCATAAAAAGAAGAAAACTGCCGACCGTTTTCTGTCCATTCAGTGGGAGTTTGCGGCACTTTTTTTTGCACTGATGGCGGGGGCGATTGCCCTGATTCTGCTGGTTAACTCGGCGTTTCTGGAAAAATATTACCGGCAGGCAAAACAGGAGACGCTCAAGGAAACCTATGCGCGTCTGGAAGAGGCTGCCGCGTCCAACTCCATCGCCTCCATTGCATTCGGACAGGAACTGACGCAGATCGCCAACAAAGACAGCATCAGCATTCTTGTGATGGACGAGGAGTCCAAGACCGTCCGGTCTGTCTGCCAGGATCAGGATGTAATGATGATGCGCATGTGGGACAACATTCTGGAGAATACCGATGAAATTCCGGATGATTTCGATAAAAGTCAGGTTCAGTCCTGGCAGGCGGATCGGCATGCTCCGGATCACTATATTGTTCAGACGATCGTGGAAGAAGAGAATACAAAAGTTCAGGTGATTCTGGATAAATCCTCCGGAACAGAGTTCATGGAACGATGGGGAATGCTCTCCAACGGCTCCTATTACCTGCTGCGCACGGCGATGGATTCTCTCCGGGCCAACGCGGTGATCGCCAATCGATTTATTTTGCTTGCAGGAGGAAGTGTCGTTGTTCTTGGATTTATTGTGGCACTTTTGTTATCCGGCAGAATCACAAGACCGATCCTGCAGATGACCGAGCTTTCCCAGAAAATGAAGCAGTTGGATTTTTCAGCCAAATACCATGGGAAGGCGCACAATGAAATTCAGATTCTCGGAAAGAACATGAATGAAATGTCCGAGACACTGGAAAGAACCATTTCAGAATTAAAAAATGTCAATGTTCAGCTCCTGCAGGATATTGAACGAAGAGACCAGACAGAACAGCTGCAGCGGGAATTCATATCCAATGTCACGCATGAACTGAAAACGCCGATCGCACTGATCCAAGGTTATGCGGAAGGACTGCAGGACGGTCTGGCAGAAGAGAAAGAGGACAGGGACTATTACTGCAGCGTCATCGTTGATGAAGCTAAAAAGATGAACGGGATGGTCCAGAAATTCCTTGCTCTGACGCATCTGGAATTCGGACAGAACAATGAATTAAATTACGAGAACTTTGATGTGCTGGAGTTGATTCGCGGGTACCTCAGGACGTCCGAGCTGCTCGTCAGGGGGCGCGGAATCCAGGTGCACGTAGAAAGAGATGCTCCGCTCTACGTCTGGGGGGATCCGTTTTATGCGGAGGAGGTGTTCCAAAATTACTTTACCAATGCAGTGAATCACTGTGACAAAGAGAAAGTGATTGACATCCACTTCGAACAAAAGGAAAATAAAGTCCGAATCTGCGTGTTCAATACCGGCGCTCCGATTCCGGAGGAGTCGCTTCCCAGGATATGGGATAAGTTCTACAAGGTGGACAAGGCCAGAACCAGAAAATACGGCGGGTCCGGTGTCGGGCTGTCGATTGTGAAAGCCATCATGGAGCTGATGCACGAGGACTATGGTGTCTGCAACAAGGAAAACGGCGTGGAATTCTGGTATGAATTTTCGACAAAATGAGGATTCTTAGACTGACAGCACATCGATAGGTAGGAGCTGTGAGGCCGGCTGTTTCAAGGGAGGATCGGATGGGAGTTGCAATTATTGATTACGGTGCAGGGAATATACGAAGTGTGGAAAATGCCCTTCGGGTACTGGGGTATCAGGCGGAATTGACCGGTGATCCGGACAGGATCGCCGGGGCAGATCATGTGATTCTCCCAGGAGTCGGATCTTTCGGAGATGCCATGCACAACATCAGGGAGAAGGGACTGGAGGATGTGATCCATTACGTCTGCAGGAAAGGAACCCCGTTTTTAGGGATTTGTCTGGGCCTGCAGATTCTTTTTGATGAGAGCGAGGAGAGTCCCGGTGTAAAGGGACTTTCCATTCTGAAGGGAAAGGTGGTTCGATTTTCCCCGGATCTGCCGGATCCGTTCCGGCGAAGGAACGGATCGGAGAATGCCGTTCTGAAGGTTCCGGAAATCGGATGGAATGCGTTATCGTATCCCGGGGCTTCGGACGGCGTCAGAGCGGGACGTCTGTTCGAGGGAGTTCCGGAAGGAAGTTATGTATATTATGTTCACTCGTACTATCTGGAGGCTTGGGATCCGGCCATCGTAAAGGCAAGATCTGAGTACGGTGTGTCCTTTGATGCCAGTGTGGAGCAGGGAAATGTATTTGCATGTCAGTTTCATCCGGAGAAATCAGAACGGATCGGAATGCAGATTCTGCAGAACTTTATGAGAATCGATGCATGAATACAGCCAGCTTGGATGAGCCTGCAGATGAAAAGGAAGGAGAGTGACACAGGATGCTGACCAAACGAATCATTCCGTGTCTGGACGTGAAGGACGGACGGGTGGTAAAGGGCGTGAATTTTGTCCGGCTCAAGGATGCCGGTGATCCGGTGGAGGCCGGGGCAGCTTACTCCGAGGCCGGGGCAGATGAACTGGTTTTTCTGGATATTACGGCTACCAGCGATGCGAGAAATACGGTGGCGGATATGGTGCGCTGCGTGGCAAGGAAGGTATTCATTCCGTTCACCGTGGGCGGAGGAATCCGAACGGTGGAGGATATGAAGGCGATTCTGCGGGAAGGAGCCGATAAGATTTCGGTGAATTCCGCGGCAATTAAGCGGCCGGAACTGATTGCTGAGGGAGCGGATAAATTCGGAAGCCAATGCATTACCGTGGCAATCGATGCCAGACGGAGGAAAACACAGAAGGGCTGGACGGTATATGCTGCCGGCGGGCGAATTGATACGGGACTGGATGCTGTGGAATGGGCGAAAAAGGCGCAGGAGCTGGGAGCGGGAG